>JBIIFF010000004.1:0-37606 GCA_044237445.1 Microbacteriaceae bacterium
TGTGACCGCTGGCCTCGCTGGCCGAATCGTCCACTCGCGCAACACCGGGAAACTGTGTTTCGCAGCACTTCAGTCGGGCGATGGCGAGCGCATTCAGGCGATGTTGTCACTCGACGTCGTCGGCGAGGACGCCCTCGAGCGCTGGAAAGAACTCGTCGACCTCGGTGACCACGTGTTCGTCAAGGGCGAAGTCATTACGTCCAAGCGCGGCGAATTGTCGATTCTCGTGTCCGAATGGCAGATCGCGGCGAAGTCGCTGTTGCCGCTGCCGAACCTCCACGCTGAACTGAACGAAGAGACGCGGGTTCGCCAGCGTTACCTCGATCTCATCGTGCGAGACCAAGCCCGCCAGAACGTCGTGACCCGCGCGAAGACGATGGCGTCCCTGCGCGAGACATTCGCCAAACACGGCTTTCTCGAGATCGAAACCCCCATGCTGCAGACGATGCACGGAGGCGCTGCTGCGCGTCCGTTCGTCACTCACTCGAACGCCTTCGACATGGAACTGTTCCTGCGCATCGCCCCTGAACTGTTCCTCAAGCGCGCGGTGGTCGGCGGAATCGAACGCGTCTTCGAGATCAACCGCAACTTCCGCAACGAGGGCGCCGATTCGACGCACAACCCCGAATTCGTGATGCTCGAGTTCTATCAGGCCTACGGCGACTACAACACCGTTGCCGACCTCACGCAAGAGATGATCCAGAACGCGGCCGTCGCTGTCGCTGGGTCGCACGTCGTCACCTGGAATGACGGCACCGAATACGACTTCGGAGGGGACTGGGATCGCATCTCGATGTTCGAGTCGCTCAGCACCGCGGTCGGAACCGAGATCACCCCCGAGACCCCGATGAAGACCCTCGAATCGATGGCGAAGGCCGTCGAGATCGAGGTTCAACACCCGACCCACGGGAAACTCGTCGAGGAACTGTGGGAACACCACGTCAAGGGTGACCTCGTTCGCCCCACGTTCGTCATGGACTTCCCCGTCGACACGAGCCCGCTCGTGCGCGAACACCGATCGAAGCCCGGCGTGGTCGAAAAGTGGGACCTGTATGTTCGCGGGTTCGAGCTCGCGACCGGCTATTCCGAACTGGTCGACCCCATAATCCAGCGCGAACGATTCATCGAACAAGCGAAGCTCGGCGAACGCGGTGACGTCGAGGCGATGCGCCTCGACGAAGACTTCCTGCGCGCGCTCGAGCACGGCATGCCCCCGACCGGCGGCCAGGGCATGGGAATCGACCGGTTGCTCATGGCGCTGACCGGTCTCGGCATTCGCGACACCGTCCTGTTCCCGCTGGTCAAGTAGGAGAAATCGTGATTCAAGACTTTTGGCTCAACGCCATCTTTTCGCTCGTCCCGACCATCCTGATCGGGCTGATTTTCTGGTTCATCATGCGCAGCATCCTGCGCGCCGACCGCACCGAGCGCGACACCCTCAAGAAATACGAGGCCGAAGAACGCGAGCGTCGCGGACTTCCGCCGAAAGAGTAGTTAGGCGCGGTCCTCGGGAACGGCGATCTTCCACAGCAGTTTCGCCGGAACGTATGTCGTCAGCCACACCGCAGAATCAGGGCTTGTTCGACCAACGGGTTCGGGCAGTGCCGTCGTCTCGATTTCGAACAGCGCAATCGGGGCGTTTCGTCGTCTCCCGACCTTCGCAGCGTGCATCGGATTCTCGTGCATGTGGACGTACAGACGCTTTTGGGGCAGAAGCCCTTCTCTGCGGTCAAGAATCGCGTCGAGGTTGTATTCCGGCGTCGCGTGATACAGGTATTGCGGGGCGCTATTGATATCAATCAACTCGATGTTCACATTTGGGTTGCTGTGACCGTAGAACGCGCGCGCCTTCGTGCCATCGATGCTCAGTTCGAATCGATCGTTTCCGTCGGGGCCGACCTCGCGTAGCACGTCCTCCGCCGTGACAAAAATGTCGTCCGCGGCGAGACGCGTGACGATGTCCTCGATGGGAAGCCAGCCCGCCGAATCGAGTTCCACATCGGTCGCGTGTCGCAAAATGAAGGCGATCGCGCCAGGGCGAGCGCGTGAGTTGTTCCGGGCCATTCTTCGATCGTACGGTTTCCCACCGACGACGGCTCTCGAATCCCCGTTTTGCCCTTGGCGAAATCGCCCCACCGCCTCGAATCGCGTTGTTACCCTCGCAGTAATGGCATGCAACGGTGTGCAAAGGAGATGACGCGATGTTTGAACGATTTACGGACCGGGCCCGTCGAGTGGTCGTGCTTGCCCAAGAAGAGGCAAAGCAACTCAACCACAATTACATCGGCACCGAGCACATCCTGCTCGGTCTCATTCGCGAGGGCGACGGCATCGCCGCAAAGGCGCTCGCCGAACTCTCGATTTCGATTGACAATGTCCGCGAGCAGGTACAAGAGATCATCGGCCAGGGCCAAACCGCCCCGACCGGACACATCCCGTTCACGCCCCGCGCTAAGAAGGTCCTCGAACTGAGCCTCCGCGAAGCATTGCAGCTCGGTCACAACTACATCGGCACCGAGCACATCCTGCTCGGACTCATTCGCGAGGGCGAGGGCGTCGCCGCCCAGGTCCTCGTCAAACTCGGCGCTGACCTCACGCGGGTTCGACAGACCGTCATCCAGTTGCTCTCGGGTTATCAGGGCAAGGAATCCGCCGTCGTCGGTGGAACCGAATCGACGTCGTCCGACAAGGGCTCGACGATTCTCGACCAGTACGGTCGTAACCTCACGCAGGCGGCGCGCGAAGGAAAACTCGACCCCGTCATCGGTCGCGAGAAGGAAATGGAACGCGTCATGCAGATCCTTTCCCGCCGCACCAAGAACAACCCCGTCCTCATCGGTGAACCCGGGGTCGGAAAGACCGCCGTTGTCGAGGGCCTCGCCCAGTCGATTGTGAAGGGCGAAGTGCCCGAGACGCTCAAGGACAAGCAGGTCTACACGCTCGACCTCGGCAGCCTCATCGCCGGTAGCCGCTACCGCGGTGACTTCGAGGAACGCCTCAAGAAGGTCACCAAGGAAATCCGCAACCGCGGCGACATCATTGTGTTCATCGACGAGATCCACGCGCTCGTGGGCGCGGGTGCGGCGGAAGGCGCGGTCGACGCGGCCAGCATTCTCAAGCCCATGCTCGCTCGTGGCGAACTGCAGACCATCGGTGCGACGACTCTGGACGAGTACCGCAAGTACTTCGAAAAGGACGCGGCCCTCGAGCGCCGTTTCCAGCCCGTGACCGTCAACGAGCCGTCGGTGGCGCACACCATCAACATCCTCAAGGGTCTTCGCGACCGTTACGAAGCCTTCCACAAGGTATCGATTTCGGATGCAGCACTGACGGCCGCCGCGACCCTCGCCGACCGCTACGTGCAAGACCGCTTCCTGCCGGACAAGGCCATCGACCTCATCGACGAAGCGGGCGCACGCCTGCGCCTGTCGATCCTGTCGTCGCCGCCGGAACTGCGCGAATTCGACGACAAAATCGCTGCGGTCCGGATGGCGAAAGAAAAGGCCATCGAGAACCAGGACTTCGAGGGCGCGGCCAAGTCGCGCGACGAGGAAAAGAAACTGCTCGGTGAGCGCCTTCGCCTCGAGAAGGAGTGGCGCAAGGGTGAAAAGGGTGAACTGGGAACCGTGGACGAAGGCATCATCGCCGAAGTTCTCGCCCAGGCCACCGGAATCCCCGTGTTCAAGCTGACCGAAGAGGAAAGCTCACGCCTGCTCATGATGGAGAAGTCGCTGCACCAGCGCGTCATCGGCCAGGAAGAAGCCATTTCGGTTCTGTCGAAGACCATCCGCCGAACACGTGCCGGGCTTAAGGACCCGAAGCGTCCGTCCGGATCGTTCATCTTCGCCGGTCCGACCGGTGTCGGAAAGACCGAACTCGCCAAGGCGCTCGCCGAATTCCTGTTCGACGACGAGGACGCCCTCATTTCGCTCGATATGTCCGAATACGGCGAGAAGCACACCGCCTCGCGCCTGTTCGGTGCCCCTCCCGGGTACGTCGGATTCGAAGAGGGCGGACAGCTCACCGAGCGTGTCCGTCGTAAGCCGTTCTCGGTCGTCCTGTTCGACGAGATCGAAAAGGCTCACCCGGACATCTTCAACTCGCTGTTGCAGGTGCTGGAAGAAGGTCGTCTGACGGACGGTCAGGGTCGCGTTATCGACTTCAAGAACACCGTCATCATCATGACGACCAACCTGGGAACAAAAGACATCACCGGTGGTCCCGTCGGTTTCACGATTCAGGGTGACTCGGATCAGACCTACAAGGCGATGCGTTCGAAGGTCATCGAGGAACTCAAAAAGCACTTCAAGCCCGAATTCCTCAACCGTGTCGACGAGACCATCGTGTTCCCGCAGTTGTCGCAGGACGAACTGCTACAAATCGTCGACCTGTTCGTCCGTCGTCTGCGCGAGCGCATGCTCGACCGCGACATGACTCTCGACGTCACCGACGCCGCTCGTCGCCAGTTGCTCACGATTGGGTGGGACCCGATGCTCGGTGCCCGTCCGCTTCGTCGCGCGATTCAGCACGAGGTCGAAGACATGCTGTCCGAGAAAATCCTCAACGGGGAACTCTCGATCGGCCAGCACGTCCTCATCGACTTCGCGGGTGACGAATTCACCGCGGTGATGACCGGTTCCATACTTCCGGTGGAAGAACCCGTCAAGGGTCGCGCGGCCAAGTCGGCGAAGGTTCCGGCGGATTCCGACGGCGATGTCGTCGCTCCGGACGCCGGCGCGGACGCTCCGACGGAATAGGCGCTCGCCTCGACCTGTCGCGAGTGAAGCCCAACACGCTCGGAAACACCCGCATGCTCACGTCGTTGTAGGTTCGGCGCGCCATCCAATTCCGCGGGTACACGCGCGTACCCTCGACATATGAACGCGTTTTTGGACCCCATCGGCCCACTTCCTCGGGCGGTGTACTGGCGGCGACGCGCCATCATCCTCGGTCTCATCGTTCTGCTGGTCGGCGGGGTCTGGACGCTTTTTTCGGCGTTCACCGCCACTCCGGCACCAACTCCGTCCGCCGAGGCGACGCCAGGCGCTGTCGCCGCGTGCGACCCCGCGGACATCACCCTGAGCGCGATTACGGACCAGGACGCGTATGCGGAGGGCGAGTTCCCGCAGTTCTCGATGAACATCACCAACACGGGTGACGTCACCTGCACCCTCGAGGTCGGTTCGGACAAACAGCGATATACCGTGACGAGCGGGTCGGATTCGATTTGGGATTCGACCGTCTGCCAGACCGGCGCCGAACCGTTCGTCCAGGAACTGACCGCCGGCCAGACCGTGACCCCGACCGCTGTCGAGTGGGGCCGCGCTCGAAGCGACAATTGTGACAGCGGCACACCCGCCGTGGGCGGCGGAGCGTCCTATCAGCTCACGGTGTTTGTGGGCGAAATCGAATCGGCAGAGACAAAACAGTTCATGCTGTACTAGCCTGAACAACATGCGCCTCAATCCCATTCGGTCTCTTTTCGCTGCAATCGCCCTCGTAGCGTTGTCCGCGGGTGCCCTCACGGCTCCCGCCAGTGCCGTCAACACGCCGTCCCCCATCATTGGCGGCACGGACGCAGTTATCAGCGATGTTCCCTGGCAGGTCGGCTTGATTAATCCCAAGCGGGGACCGACGTTGTGGGAAGCGCAGTTCTGTGGCGGAACGGTCCTCAACGCCCGCTGGGTTGTGACGGCCGCGCACTGTCTCGTTGACGACAATGGCAAAGTGACGAAGCCAAAGGCCATCAAGATTATCGCCGGCGTCGACGACCTCGACCTCCCCCGCGGCACCAACGAACACCGGGTCAGTTCCATCGTCGTCAGCCCCCAATATTTCGGCGGCGTCCACGACATCGCGCTGATTCAGATTTCCGATGAATTCGACCTGTCGGATTCGGGGATTGACCCAGCGTCACTGCCGCTCGCCCTCGACGGTGACGACGTTCCCGCCCTCGGCACCGACATCATCGTGTCGGGTTGGGGCGAGGCGGAAGAATTTGGGGCAGGGACCTATCCCACGATGCTGCAGGCGGCGACCCTCGACGTGCTCGCGGCACCGTTGGCCGATGACTGTGGTGACTACCTTGTGTCTGACTGGAACTACCGCTACGAAATGTGTGTCGGTCTGACGGAGGACGGGCGTGACACCTGTCAGGGCGACTCGGGCGGGCCCTATGTGGCGACTCTTGACGGCGACGGCGACGGCACCCCGGAACCGACTCTGGTCGGTGTGACGTCGTGGGGGAACGGGTGCGCGGACGCTGACTACCCCGGTTTCGCGACGCGAGTTTCCGCCTATGTCGACTGGATAGTTCCCGAGGCGCCGACAGTGTCAGTGAACTATTCGGCGGGCACGGGTAAGCACACGGTGTCATGGCTCCCGCGTAGCAATCAATCACTCGCCGGCAAGGTGAGTGGTTATCGGGTCGAATACTCGCTCGACGCGGGCGACACCTGGATTCTCGCGGCAACGGCCAGTTCGAAAACCCGCTCAACGAGCAAGATGGTCGCCGAGAACGCGATCTGGCGTGTCGCGGCGGTCTCGGCGGTCAACAAGAACCTCGGACCGTATTTGTGGGCGGACGAGTTGGGGTCGTTCTTCGACCGCGGCCTCGACGCACCAGACGCTCCCACCGGACTCGCCGTGTTGGACAACGGCGATGCCTGGATCGAATTCGGGTGGACGGAACCAACGTCGGTTCACGGCAGCGCAATCATCGAATATCAGGTGTACCGAGTCCGCCCGGGAAGTTCACCACAGTTGATGGGCCGCGTCACCAATGGGTCTCTGGACATCTATGTGTCGACTCGCGTGGGGTCGAGCTCCTATCCGCTGTCCGACTATTACGTCGTTGCAGTGAACAACGCTGGCCCATCGGTTGCCTCTGATACCGTGGAAGCGTACGCCGAAAACTACTAGGCAACGCCTCGTCGCGACCGGGAATATCTGAACCGACGGAAACGTTCGAAGAATTGTCAGATTCACGGCGCGTCGTTCGAGTTCCGTGTCCCACCTCGGTGGCAGACTGACGTTCCCGCACCGCCGCGGAATCGTCCCGTCAGGACCATCGACGGCTCGGTTAGTCGACCCTTGAGAGGAGCATCAATGCGTTATTCCATCGGCCTCACCCGCCTCCCTCTGCCCCAGTTTGTGTGGGCATCCATCGACAAGCGAGTGGAGACAACCCAGCTCGCACCTGCCGAAACCGTCGTCGAAACTGCCGCGAAAGAGGACGACAATGCTTAATCCCTTTGAAACAAACGAGCCGACGGACAAGCAACTCTGGGACGAACTGGGCGACACCGTCGACGCGCGCCGGCAAGAGATCTACTTCATGCTCGGTCAACGTGCACACCACGCGAACAAGGACGAGCAGGCCCTGGCACTCTTTGACAAGTCGCTCGAACTCTGCGAAACGCTCGGGTACACCCGCGAAAAGTACTTCACGATGGTGTGCATGACGCGGTGCCACCGTGAACTCAAAAACTGGGACAAGGTCTTCGAGATTTTCGGCCGGCTGGAAGAACGAGGACTCGCAGATCTCGAGGCCGAAGATCTCGCGCACATGTTCCGCGCCAAGGCGTATGCGCTGAAAGAACAGCGCCGGGCGCTTGACGCGATTGAGGCGTTCCGCATTGCCGAGAACTATTCGCGTGAGTGTGGCGAGTCGTACTTGGCCTGTAACGACGCCATTCAGCGCGCGCGTATTCACACTCTTCTGCGCGAATACACCGTCGCGCGTGACCTCATGTTGGCCACGCTTGAATACGCTCGTGCCGAGGCCGTCGTTCCGCTCGCGGCTCAGGTCCAGTTGAACCTGGGGCGCATCTACCTGCAAGCGGCGGATTTCCCGGCTGCGGTCGTAACTCTGGAAGACGCCGTCGCGACGTTCGACGCCATCGAAGACGAGACCTACGGCAAGAAGGCTCGAATGGCGCTCGCCGCCGCCCATGGCCGAAACGGCAACCTCGTCCGCGCCGAGCAGATCATGGCCGCACTCGACGAGTCACTCAACCCGTGGGACATCGAAGTTCGGGCGAGCATTTCCCTTCTCCGCGCCGAACTGTCGGCGGATCCCGCGCAGGTGGCAACGTGGCACCACAAGGCGCGCGCGCTCGCAGCAAACGATGGCCGGCATCATTTCGTCAACGTCGTCGACATCAACGCCGCGGTGGTCCTGGCGGAATCCGGCAATCTGGCCGGTGCCGAGAAGCTTCTGCGCGCCGTCATCGAGTCAGCTGAAAAGTTCGACGACCACGACATCATCAACGAGGCGCGCGTTCGTCTGGCAAGCGTCCTCATCGAAACGGGACGTTCCGACGACGCGCTGGCGATGCTCGAAACCATGTCCATCGCAACGTTCGGTGATGACACAATCGGGTGGCAACGATTCGCACTCGTTCGCTCGGCGGCCGCACTGCAGGTCGGCGACGTCGACGACGCCGAAGAAACTGTGCGGGTCATCATGAATCTCGACCGCTCGTGGGCGAACCTGCCGATGATCGCCGAGGCCTACTGGATCACCTCCCAGATCGAAGAACAACGCCACGGTCGCACCGCGGTGTGGGAACACATGTTGGCGGTCAGCATCGCGATGACGCTTCAGATCGGAAACGCGGGTCTCGCCACCGAACGTTCGCTCGATTTGGTTCCCGAAGCGCCAAACAGCGATAGGGCCATCCCGCGCGCGCTCATCGCGTCACCAGACGCTCTGGTCACGGACATCAACGAGCAGGACGAGCCAAAGATCGCTTAATCGCATCCGCCAGGGTGTTCACCGAATGATCGATGACCTCGGTGAACCCCAGGCGGGTCGCTTCGGCGGATCGCAGTTGTTGAGCGGTCACCGCACGGATGTCGCCGGCGAGACTGATTTCACCGGTCGCCACGAGCGTGGGCGATAGGGCAATGTCTTTCGCCGCGCTGGCGAGGGCGAGGGCGATCGCGAGGTCTGCACCGGGTTCCGTCACGCGAATTCCGCCGACCGTCGACACATACACATCCGCTGACTGGAAAGGGAGTTTGGCGCGTCGTTCGAGAACCGCGAGCAGCATTGCGACGCGCGACGAATCCACCCCGTTCGTGACGCGCCGTGGTTGAGGCGCGTTCGACGGCACAATGAGCGCCTGAATCTCTACCGGAATCGCGCGGCGCCCCTCCATCGTGATGGTCGTGCAGGTGCCGCTCACCGGGCTCACCGAATTCGACCGAAACAGGGCCGACGGGTCGGGGACCTGTTCGATCCCGCTTCCGACCATCTCGAAACACCCGACCTCGTCGGTCGGTCCGAAGCGGTTCTTGAGGGTGCGAATGAAGCGCAGCGCGGTTTGGCGGTCACCCTCGAAGTGCATGACAACGTCGACCAAGTGTTCGAGAAGTCGTGGGCCTGCAATCGAACCGTCCTTGGTAACGTGCCCAACGAGAATGACGGGAATGCCGCGTTCCTTCGCGATGCGAACGACGGTGGCCGCGACTTCGCGGACCTGTGCGACACCACCGGCGAGTCCGTCGACGGTCTCGGACGAAATGGTTTGCACGGAATCGATGATGACGAGCGATGGCTTAACGTCGTCGATGTGGCCGAGCACCGTTCCCAAGTTGGTTTCGGCGGCGAGGAGAAGGGTGTCGACAAGCGCACCGGTGCGTTCGGCCCGAAGGCGAACCTGTCCCACCGACTCCTCGGCCGACACGTAGAGAACCGTGTCGCCGCGCATCGCAACGCGCCCTGCGACATCGAGAAGCAGCGTTGATTTGCCGACCCCGGGTTCACCGGACAAGAGGATTGCGGCGCCGGGGACAATTCCGCCGCCGAGAACTCGGTCGAACTCGGCGATGCCGGTGGGACGGTGCTCGGCGTCCGTGACGGTGATTTGGGTGATGGGTACCGCGGTCCGATTCGCGGGGACGCGCGCCGCGACCGTTCGCCCGCCCGTTGACTCCGCCCCGAATTCCTGAACCGTGTCCCACTGCTGACATTCGCCACAACGACCGACCCACTTGTTGGTGGTCCACCCGCACTCGACGCATTTGTAGGGAGTTGTCACGCGAGCCATGCTCCCAGATTAGGCGAGAGTGCGGACCTCAACCCGTTTTTCTCCCACCTTGTTTCGCGTGTAAGATTTCCCACGGTGCCGTGTCCGAGCGGCCGAAGGAGCATGTCTCGAAAACATGTGTGGGTGCAAGTCCACCGTGGGTTCAAATCCCACCGGCACCGCCAGACGGAAAAGCCCCGAGCGATCGGGGCTTTTCTCTGTTTAAGCTGACGGTTTGGGCTTCCGCGCCACCGGTTTCGTGGCCGTGGGTTTCTTCGCCACTGGCTTTTTCGCGGCTGCCGGCCACGATGTCGGTGCAGGTCCGAGAATCTTGAGCGACGCGTTCACGACAACCCAACTGGCGCTCTTGCGTCCAACATCGCGAATTCCAGCGAGCTTTGCGAGGGCGGTTACCCACGACATTTTTCCCGCTGATTTCGTCAGGAGCTCGGTTCCAATCGCCACGACGGTGGCAATCGCGGCAAATCGCTTCGATGCGAAGGAGAGCGCAACCAGGCCCACCTGGGTAACCACCTGGGCTGCTTTGCTGTTGGCGGCGAGCACCACGTACAACAGAACCTGGCGTTGCATGTTGTCTCGAACCTTGTCGCCATAAATCTCATTCAGTGTGAGTACGTAATGTGTCGATGCGGTTACGAACCGTTCGGATTCAGCCGAGACGCCCTTTTCGTTTTTCATGAATTCGGCCGAAAGGAGTTCCACAATCTCAGTGGGCTTTGCGACACTGTGTGCTTGGCGAAGTTGTGCGACCTTCGCAGCACCCATGGGTTTGTGTTTGGCGAACTCGGCCTCGAGAAAAGATCGGGATTGAGCGTCCAGGAACTTTCCGGTTTTCTTCGCAAAGTCTGCGGTTGCGTGTGCGGCCACTTTTGCTGCACGTGTCGTAGCGCCAGCAGCAACCTTTGCCCCCTTCCGAGCGGCAGTGGCGGTGATCCTCGCTCGGTCGGCGATCGTCGAGGTCGCGCGAGTAAGTAGTCCGAACTTGTGATCTGAGGAAGCCTTTTTGTTTTTCGACATAGAATTTAGACTAGTGAACTGGGCGACATCGGTCGGGGACGAGCCAGGAAGCGCACCCACTAGAGATTCAGAAAATGTTCGCTTGAGCGAACATTCTTGTGTATACTGAAATCGACCTTTTCGAAGGGGGTCAGTGAGCCGGAACCGCTTAGCGGGACCGGCTCACTTCTTTAAGTCAGCCGATTACGGCAGCAGGCGGTTCGGCCCGCGGAACAGATACGTCGTTTCGCGAATGGACGGCAAGCCGAGCAGAAGCATGAGGAATCGGGCGAGGCCCATTCCGAATCCGCCGTGCGGGGGGACGCCGTGGCGGAAGAAGTCGAGGTAGAAATCGAGTTCTTCGGGGTCGAGCCCCTTGTCCTTCGCCTGGGCGGTGAGGACGTCGATGCGGTGTTCGCGCTGGGCGCCCGTCGAGATCTCGGTTCCGTTGTACAGAAGGTCGTACGAGTTCGTGAGGTTCGAGTCGCCCTCGTGGCGCATGTGATAGAACGGGCGAATTGACGTGAAGTAGTCGGTGACAAACACGAAGTCGTGGCCGAACGTTTCCTTCACATACGCCGACAACTGGCGCTCGCCCTCGGGGTCGAGGTCGCCGTCCGCGCGCGGCACGGTGTAGCCACGGGCCTTGAGAATCTCGTGCGCCTCGGCGAGTGGGATGCGCGGGAACGGGGACGTGGGAGGCGCAACAACAATCTCGTAGGCGGCCTCGACCTGCGGGCCAAGTTTCTCGGCGACCGCGGTGAGTCCCGCAACAATGACCGACTCCTGCATCGCCATGACATCTTCGTGTGAGTCGACCCACGACATCTCGGCATCGATCGAAGTGAATTCGGTCGCGTGACGTGACGTGAACGACGGGTCGGCGCGGAAGGCGGGAGCGATCTCGAAGACGGCACCGAATCCGGCGGGCTGCGCCATCTGCTTGAAGAACTGCGGGCTCTGCGCGAGGTAGGCAGTGGTCTCGAAGTACTGCATCTCGAACAGTTCGGCGCGTGATTCGGACGCGCTCGCCATCAGTTTCGGCGTGTGGATTTCGATGAAACCGTTGTCCACCCACCAGGTGCGCATCGCGTGTTCGAAAATCGTCTGAACACGGAAGATGAGGTTCGCCTCGGGACGACGAAGGTCGAGAAATCGCCAGTCGAGACGCTTGTCGATGCTCGAGTCCTCGGCGATGGGGGGTTCGGGTTGTGCTTCGGCGACGACCTCGAGCGTCGAAATCTTGACTTCGAGTCCGCCCAATTTGACGCGCTCGTCGTGTGCGAGCTGTCCCGTGACCCGAATGAACGTCCCGGCATTGAGAGTTCCGATGAGTTCCGTCAGCGCGAGACGCTCGGCAGAATCGGCGACCTCCGGGTCGATTTCGCGAACGGCTTTCGTGACGAGCTGAACGGCGCCGGTCTCGTCACGCAGAATGACGAATTGAACGGCTTTTTGGTCGCGAACGGTGTCGACCCACCCCGCGACAACGACGTCGCCATCGGCGAGAGCGGAAAGGGACGCAACGGTTGAACGAGTAGCCATAATCCCCCAGCGTAGCGGGGGAGTTGCCCATAGTTTGCGCGGTTACAATCAAGAGCGTGACTGCCGAGCGGGTTCATCTCGTGCGCCACGGTGAGGTAAACAACCCCGGTGGCGTTCTGTACGAGCGTCTGCCGAACTTCGGGCTCACCTCGAAAGGGCGCGAACTCGCCCAATCAGCGCTGCGGCACGTCCCACTCGCGTCCATCTCGCGCCTCGTGGTGAGCCCGCTTCAGCGTGCTCGCGAATCGATGGAACCGTGGGAGAAATCGACGGGTTTGACCGCAACCGTTGATGACCGCGTCATCGAACCGTGGAACGAGTTTCGGGGCATGGCGCTCGACGGCGGCCTCTCGTTGGCGACTCGCCCCGACCTCTGGAAGTTCCTCATCAATCCGCTTCAACCGTCGTGGGGCGAGCCCTACCAGGACATCGCCCAGCGCATGCTGGCAGCGATGCGTGACGCGGCGGATTCTGTTGATGGCGGTGACGTCGTCATCGTGTCGCATCAGTTACCCATCTGGATGGTGCACCGCGCCATGGCCGACAAACCACTCGCACACCTCCCCGGCACGCGCCGCTGTTCGCTGTCGTCGGTGACGTCGTTCCAGGTTCACCCTGCGGATTTCGTCGAGTTTGGTTATCGCGAAGCGTTGGATGTCAACGACGCCCTAGATTCGGGTGCCGTATGACCCGCCGCCTGCTGGTCGGAGGAATCCTCGCGGTGACCCTCGCTCTCAGCGGTTGCGCCTCGAGCGACCCGCTCGCCAACCAGATCCCCGAGGACAAATACACGTCGGCGGACGGGTCGATCACGGAACTCGCGGTGAACAGTCGCGACGACGCGATTTCGTTTGAATCGTCGAACACGACGGACGGTTCGACAATCCGTTCGAGCGATTACCTCGGCTCGGTGCTCATCGTCAACTTTTGGTTTGCCGCGTGCCCGCCCTGCCGCTTCGAAGCGCCCGATTTGGCGGAACTCGCGGCCCAATACGCCGATCGGGGGGTTCAATTTCTCGGGATCAATGTCTATGACGACGTCGCGGTGGCGAATTCCTTCGAACGCGACTTCGGCATCGGGTATCCGAGCATTCTTGACGTCGAAACCGGGGCGGCCCGACTCGCCTTCGCTGGGCAACTTCCGCCCAACGGCGTGCCGACGACGATCATCGTCGACCGAAAGGGTCGCGTCGCGTCGCGTCTCTCCGGTGCGATTCTCGATCGTGCCGTGTTCGAAGAAATGATTGAGTCGGTTCTCGCGGAGCCCGTCGAGTGAACGGAACCGTCGGCGAAATCGTGTTCTCGGGCGACCTTCTCGTTGCGCTGCCCATCGCGTTTCTCGCGGGATTAGTCGCATTTCTGTCACCGTGCATCGTTCCGCTGATTCCGGGATACATCGCCTATGTCTCGGGTTTCACCATCACTGCCGACCCAACCCCTGCGGACCGGCGCCGCGTTCTGGCGGGGATTCTCGGGTTCGTGGGCGGGATGGGCGTCGTGTTCATCGCATTGTCGATATTTTTCGGAACTCTAGGGCTGCTGTTGTTGCCTTACCTGGACATTGTTTTGCGAGTCTCGGGCGTCGTCCTGATCGTTCTCGGTGTCGTGTTCGCGGGGGGTATTCCGGCGTTACAGCGCGACATCCTCCCGCGCTGGCAAACCCGTGCCGGAGTTTGGGGTTCGCCGTTCCTTGGGATGGTCTTCGCCATCGGATGGGTCCCCTGTGTCGGACCGACTCTCGTCGCTGTCCAAACGCTCGCGTTCGGGACGCAGGACCCCGCGCGGGCTGCGGTGCTCGGGGTGGCCTATTGGCTCGGACTCGCTCTGCCGTTCGTCCTCGTCGCACTTCTCTTGGGGCGGGTTCTTCCTGCTCTCGCGTGGGTTCGACGGCACATCAAAACCATCAATGTCGCGGGCGGGGCTCTTCTCGTCCTCATCGGCGTCCTCATGGTCGTAGGACTCTGGCGTGAATTCTTGTCGTGGTCGGGGGTGTTTCTGAGTGGCTTCTCGCCGATTCTCTGAGCCCGGCTCGTTGCAACCGGTCGACCTCGCCGATTCGACGAGTGATTTCGATTCGCCGGATGCGCCGCGCAAGAACCGACTCGACGCGCCGATTCGCGGGCCGAAACTCGGGCCGCTCGAATTCCTTCGTTGGGGGTGGCGCGTCCTCACGTCGATGCGAACCGCCATCATCCTCATGGTTCTGTTGGCGTTCGCGTCGATTCCGGGGTCGCTCGTTCCACAACGATCCTCCGACCCCAACGGGGTCATCGTCTTTCGCAACGCGGACCCCGAATTGTTCGCGGTGTACGACTCGTTCCAACTGTTCGACACCTTCACCTCGGTGTGGTTCTCGTCGATTTACGTGTTGTTGTTCGTGTCCCTCATCGGCTGCATTCTGCCGCGGTCGCTGCACCACTGGCGAATCTTGCGCGCCGCGCCGGCCGAGTCCCCCGACAACTGGGTGCGGTTACCTTTTCGCCGCGACGAACCCGCAACGGGTGGAGCGGACGCGGCCCTCGCGCGGGCCGAATCGTCGCTTCGGCGGGCGCGCTACCGGGTGGTCCGCGACGGTTCGGGAATCCGAGCCGAGTTCGGATATCTGCGCGAAACCGGCAACCTCGTATTCCACATCGCGCTCGTTGGCATTCTCGTGACTCTTGCCCTCGCGGGTGGCTATGGCTGGAACGGTCAGCGCGTGATCGTCGAGGGTCAAACCTTCACGAACCAACTCGCCTCGTTCGACACCTTCAACCCGGGTGCCTGGTTTTCCGAGACGCAACTCGAGCCATACGGCGTCGGGCTGAAGACGTTCACGGCCGAGTACACCCAGCGATCCTCCGACGACCCGTGGGTCCCGGTCGATTTCACCGCGGAATTGTCGGTGACCGACGACAACGGCACGACAGACGCGACGCTCAAGGTGAACGAGCCACTCGCGGTCGGCAACTCCCAGATGTATCTGCTGGGGAACGGCTTCGCCCCCATCATCACCGTGAGGGATCCCGACGGTGTCGTCGTGTTCGAACAACCCGTCGTGTTCCTCAGCCAAGATTCGAACCTCACCAGTGTCGGAGTTGTCAAGGTGCCGGACGGTTTGTCCGAACAGGTGGGGATGCAGGGGTTCTTCTACCCCTCGGCAGTAGAGCTCGAATCCGGCGCGTTGGCCTCGGACAACCCCGAACCGATCAACCCTGCGGTCACGTTCAACATTTACACTGGCGACCTCGGGCTCGACTCGGGGAAAACCGCCAATGTTTTTCAACTGCCGACGGAAGACCTCACACTGATCGCGGGACGGAACACGGGAGTCGACGTCGTGCTCATGCCGGGCGACGTGTTCGCCCTGCCCGGGGGTCTCGGTTCCGTCGAGTTTTCGGGACTGCGCCGGTTCATCGGGGTCGAAATTCGCCACGACGCAACCCAGTTTGGCGTCGCTCTCGGCGTTTTCTTCGCAATCGCCGGTTTGCTCGCGTCATTGGGAACGCGCCGTCGTCGCGTCTGGATTCGAGTCGCCGGAAACACCCGCACCGCGAAACTCGAGTGGGGTGGGATGGCGCGAGGCGATGACCCGCGTCTCGACGTTGCGCTCGACAAATTGGTCGATCGGTCACGCCCAACTGAGCCCGATAAACTGGGGACTAGATGAACTACGACCTCGAATCCATCTCGCTCGTTTCGACGTATTCCGCGATGGCAGTTTACGCACTCGCCTTCATCCTCTTCACCGTAGATCTCGCCGGCCGTGCCGCAACCGAGGGACAGTCCAAACCCACGCGCTGGTTGCGCGCGGCTACGGCCCTTCTCGCGCTCGGCTGGGCCGTTCACGTCGTCGCCGTGGTCACTCGGGCGATTTCCGCCAACCGCGTCCCCTGGGCGAACATGTACGAATTCGGGCTGACGGCAACAGCAGCGCTGGTCGCCGTGTTCCTCGGGTCTCTTTTCTGGCGCGACATTCGCTACGTCGGTGCGTTCATCTCGGGCTTCGCGTTGCTGGCGTTGGGGATTGTCACGGTCAACTTCTACGTCACCGTCGTCCCCCTGCCCCCCGCGCTGCAGGGCTATTGGCTCATCATCCACGTCTGTGTCGCCATTCTGTCGACCGGATTCTTCGCAACCGGAGCAGCGCTGTCGGTGGCGCAACTGTTCCAAGAATCCCGTGAAGAAGGCAAACTGCAAGGGCGTTCGTGGCGTTTCCTGTCCGCGTTCCCGTCGGCGGCCGAACTCGAGGCCCTCGCCTACCGAATTCTCGTCATTGGTTTCGTCTTCTGGACATTCACCCTCGTCGCCGGCGCAATTTGGGCGCAACGCGCGTGGGGTCGTTATTGGGGTTGGGACACCAAAGAAGTGTGGACGTTCATCATCTGGACGCTGTTCGCCGGTTACATCCACGCGCGTGCGACTCGCGGTTGGCGCGGACGCCCCGCGGCCATCTTGAGCCTCATCGGATTCGGCGCCGTCGTCTTCAACTATTCAATCGTCAACATCTTCTTCAAAGGCCTCCACGCCTATTCGGGGCTCTAAAGCAACTCGAGGCACCGGGCCGCACGCTCGCGCCACCACTGCTCGCGTTCGGGATTGACGCGCAATTCCTCGGCCGCTTTCTCGTCCACGATGCCGGGTGTCGCTGCGAATGAGCCAAAGTCGGTCAGCGCGGGGAGAACGTCCCGCTCGAACAACGCACTGGTCGCGATACCGCAGTCGTAATCAAGATGTTCGATTCGCCGAGCGAGGTCAAACGACGCCTCCAACCCGATCGACGACTCCAGGGCGCTCGATACGACCACCGGAAGCTCGGCTTCGTCGATGAGTTCGAGCGCGCGTCGAACCCCACCCAGCGGTGCGACCTTGATGACGAGAATGTCGGCGGCGCCCGCCCGCGCTACCGCGAGAGGATCGGTCGCTTTGCGAACACTCTCATCGGCGGCGATGAGAATCCCCATCCGATGAACGCGACCGCGCAGATCGACGAGTTCGGGGACGGTAGCACACGGCTGCTCGACGTACTCGAGGTCGAATGTCTCGAGCGCGCGGATCGCATGCTCGGCTTCGTCAACGGTCCATCCGCCGTTCGCGTCGATTCGCACGCGGCCCGCATCGCCCACAAAATCGCGAGCGGCTTGAACCCGAGCGATGTCGTCGGCGAGGGTCTGCCCGGGCTCGGCGACCTTGATTTTCACGGTGCGAAAATCGCCAAACCGTTCCAGAATTGCGCGAACCTCCGCCGCGTCGACGGCGGGCAGTGTCGCGTTGGTGCGGACGATTTCGCGAAAAATTGAGCGCTCGGATTCCGTGGGACCGAGGTTCCACGCCTGTTCAATCGCACAGGCGAGCCACGGCGCGGATTCCGAGTCGTCGTATTCCGTGAACGCCGCGAATTCACCCCAGGAATTCTCGGTCGAGCCGGCAATCAGCATCGTCTCTCGAACCATCAGACCGCGAAACTTCGTGCGCATCGGTAGGGCGACGACGCGAACGTTCGCCAACAGTTCGTCGACCGTGGGAAGCCTCATGACACCAACATATCGAGGAAGTAATAGCCTGAAGGTATGACAAATCGCGTCAGTGAACTGTTCGACACCACCCAGTGGGTCGTCGCGCCCGGGTTCGAGGGGCTGACCGACGTGACCTATCACGTCTCGCCCGACGGCGGTATCGCGCGCATCGCGTTCAATCGTCCCGAGGTGCGCAACGCATTCCGTCCCCACACCGTGGACGAGTTGTATCGCGCGCTTGACGATGCTCGGCTCAATCCGCGACTCGGTGTCGTTTTATTGACGGGGAACGGTCCGAGCGCGAAAGACGGCGGTTGGGCGTTTTGTTCGGGCGGGGACCAACGCGTGCGCGGAGTCGACGGTTACAAGTACGCCGACGGCGAGACCGCGGACACGATCGACGGCGCTCGCGGCGGGCGCCTTCACATCCTCGAGGTACAGCGCCTCATTCGCTTTATGCCCAAGGTCGTCATCGCGCTGATTCCGGGTTGGGCGGCCGGGGGCGGACACTCGCTCCACGTCGTCAGCGACCTGTCGATCGCGAGCCGTGAACGAGCGCGCTTCAAGCAGACGGACGCGACCGTCGGTTCGTTCGACGCGGGCTACGGCAGCGCCTATTTTGCTCGACAGGTTGGACAGAAGTTCGCTCGCGAGGTGTTCTTCCTCGCTGACGAATACGACGCCGAACGCGCGCACCAGATGGGCGCGGTCAACGCGGTCGTCCCCCACGAGGAACTCGAAACGACGGGCATCGCCTGGGCGCGCAAAATTCTGGCGCAAAGCCCGACCGCGATTCGGATGCTGAAGTTCGCGTTCAACGCGGTGGATGACGGATTGGTCGGTCAGCAGGTGTTCGCGGGTGAAGCGACGCGACTCGCCTACGGAACGGACGAAGCGGTCGAGGGTCGCGACGCATTCCTCGACAAACGCGACCCCGACTGGGGTGCGTTCCCGTGGCAGATCTAAAGCACCCAACATCCCGTCGCCAGCGACGGGCGGTACAGTGAGTAAACCGACGAAATAGGAGGCAATCGTGATGAAAAGAATGCTGATGTGTGTCGCCGCGACACTGTTGACTTTTACCGTGGCGACTCCGACGCACGCACTGACGACGCCCGCACTTCCCGCGGGTGACGCTTTCTGGACCGTGTCGTCGAACAGTTCGCGAGTCGTGAAAATCAACCCACTCACCGGACAAACCCTCAAGTCGCTCAGAATTATGAAGCACCGTGAAAGAATCATCGGAGCTGCGTGGGATCCCTACCGGCAACTCTTTGTGTTCATCGACGGTTGGGATAGCCAGGCGGAAACGGTTCAGAAGCAGGGAGCTGTCACCTATTCCGTGAAGACCAAAAAATGGAAGCGGTACCCGATCAACTTCGGTGTCAACAACGAGTTTGATGTCCGCGACGTCGCGATCACCGCCAACGGAATTTACTGGTTCGCGGTCTCCCCGTGGGACGGTGAGCCCCAACTAAACCGAGCCATGGGATTCCCCAACTTCGCGGATCGGAAGAAACTGCCACGACGGTTTGACATGTCTTCCACCTGGGACATCGGTCTCGTCGACAGTGGAATCGGAATCCTGAACTCCCTGGCTTTCCCTCAAGACTCCTCGTTACTCGTGGGGCTAGATTACGACTACGCGTTAACTACATTCAACGACAGTGGCGCCACGTTAGACAGCGACGCGACGTACAACGGCGCGACGAGCGAATATGCCGAAGCTAGTCATTTTGATTTCGCATCGGATGATTCTTTCTGGGTTTATGGACAGTATGGTGTTGAACTGTCGTGGGGAATCTATGGTGCGCCGGAGGAAAACCAATTCGTGCGGAATCCGAGTTGTGTGCAGTCCTGCAGCGACATTTTCTTCATCCAGCGAGGGCGATGACACGCCTTCCCTCCTCAGACCTTCGGGTGCAACTTCGGACTGCACTGACTGACGGAGTCGTCATCGCCACCAGCGGGTCGACCTCCCGGCCGAAGCGCGTGCGACTGTCGGGGAACGCTCTCGTCGCCTCGGCGCGAGCAACCACGGGGGCGATTGGTCGCGGCGGTTGGATTCTCGCTCTGCCGCTGACGTACATCGCCGGAATCATGGTTGTCGCTCGGACACTGGTGGACGACACGCCTCTCGTCGATGCGCGACGGGAACCGTTCGACCCGCGCGTGTTCGCCCGGATGATTGGTGAGCTTCCCGAGGGCGTCTGGTTCACCGCGCTCGTCCCCGCACAACTCGTCCGGCTTGTTGATTTCGCCGAGGGGGACACTGCCGCTCGTGACGCACTGCGTCGCCTCGATCGAATCCTGGTGGGCGGACAGGCGACCCCCGCGGGACTCATCGAGCGCGCCACGGGCCTCGGGTTGCACGTGACGCGAACCTACGGGTCAGCAGAAACCGCGGGTGGAGTCGTCTACGACGGACGTCCCATCGGGGGCACCGACGTGCGAATCTCGGCCGATAACCGCATCGAAATCGCGTCCTCGAGCCTGGCCGACGAATACGTCGGTGACCCAGCTCTCACCGAGTCGAGTTTCGTCGTGGACGAGTTGGGCGTGCGCTGGTGGCGCACGACGGACCTCGGTTCCATGACCGACGGGGTACTTACGGTGCTCGGCCGCGCCGACGACATCATCATTACGGGCGGAATCAAAGTGTCTCTTGCCGACATCGACCGGGTTCTCGTCGACGCGGGATTCGATGCCGTCGCGACGTGGTTTCCGGACGACACTTGGGGCCAGGTGCCTGCGGTGGTGTCGACCGCTGAACTTGATCGCGACGCCATTCGCTCGCTGATTGAAACGACTCTGTCGAAAGAGTCGCGCCCCTACCGCTTCGTCACCGTCGACGCACTTCCCCGGCTGGAGTCGGGCAAAATCGATCGACGTGCCGTTCGCGCTCTCGTTGAGCACTCGCAATCGTAGAATTGCCCCATGGCTTCGCGAAAAACCCCGAAAAAGAAAACGTCCGGCAACCGCAGCGGTCGACCGGGGGCCCGTCCCCTTGTCGCCCGTGGCGCCGCCGCACCCGCCCCCGTCCGACCCGCGCGACTAGGCGACTGGGTTCGAGCGGCTCGTCCCGCGACGCTCGGACTCGCTATCGGGCCGGTGCTGTTGGGCTGGGGTGCCGCAATCCTTCAGTACCTCATCGATGACACCAACCCGTGGGACATCCTGCCCCTTTCGGTCGTCGCCCTCTGTTTTGTTGTCGCACTCGCCTTGCAAATCGGTGTGAACTTTGCGAACGATTATTCGGACGGTATTCGCGGCACGGACGCTCATCGGGTCGGCCCGGCCCGTCTAACCGCGTCGGGCGCTGCCCCTGCGAAACGAGTGCGATTGGTCGCATTCGTCTTTTTCGGCATCGCAGTCCTCGCGGGACTCGGGTTGACGGTACTGACGCAAATCTGGTGGTTGCCCGCAGTTGGTGCCGTCGCTCTTCTTGCGGCGTGGTTTTATACCGGGGGAAAACGCCCGTACGGCTACTCTGGCTTGGGTGAAATCGTGGTCTTTATCTTCTTCGGACTCGTCGCGACCTCGGGGACTGCGTTCCTTCTGGTGCAGGCAATCTGGACCGACAGCGTCCTCGCGGGCGCAGCGATGGGACTGTTCGCGGTGGCGGTTCTGCATATCAACAACGTGCGCGACCGTGCCACCGACATCGCCGCGGGCAAGCGAACCCTCGCAACCCGGATGCCTCTGTGGCTCGGTCGCGTGTTCTTCACGTTGCTCATGCTCGGACCATTCGGAATTCTGGTGTACTTCTCGCTGATCCTGATCTCGGCGGGTTGGGCTTTCTTCGCCCTCTTTATCGCCGTACCCGCGTTGCTCATCGCCTGGACGGCAACCAAGCCCTCCGAGTACGTCCTCGTGCTCAAGTTGACGGTGTGGACGAGCCTCGCGTACGCCACCACCTTGGCGTGGGCCTTCGCGTTCTAGGTCAGCACTCGACGACGTTGACGGCGAGGCCGCCCATCGACGTTTCCTTGTACTTGTGCGACATGTCCATTCCGGTCTGACGCATCGTCTCGATGACCGTGTCGAGCGAAATCTTGTGTGAGCCGTCACCCGCGAGGGCGAGCCGCACCGCGGCAACGGCCGTTCCGGCTGCAATCGCGTTTCGCTCGATACACGGCATCTGAACGAGTCCGCCAACGGGATCGCACGTGAGTCCCAGGTTGTGCTCCATCGCAATCTCAGCGGCGTTTTCGATTTGCTGCGGTGTTCCACCGAGAATCGCCGCGAGGCCTGCGGCGGCCATCGAACAGGCTGAACCGACCTCGCCCTGACAACCGGCCTCGGCACCTGAGATGCTCGCATTGCGCTTGTAGAGCGTGCCGATTGCCCCCGCGGTGAGCAGGTAATCACGCGCGATGCGCTCGCGGGGGACCTTCTTGAATCGCTCGGCGTAGTACCCGACGGCGGGGATGATGCCTGCCGCACCGTTGGTGGGTGCCGTCACGACCCGCATCCCTGCGGCGTTCTCTTCGTTCACGGCGATCGCAAATGCCTGCAGCCACTCGTTGCTCAGCGAACCAGGAACTTCCGCATCTTCTTGGGACTGGAGGTGCCGCGAAAGTCCGGCTGCACGACGCGTGACGTTTAACGAGCCGGGCAAGACACCGTCGTGCTGAAGGCCGGCCTCGATACACGACGACATAGCCGACCAGACGGCCGTGAGGCGCGCATCAACGACGTCGGAACCATAGACGGCCACGGCATTGGCGTGCGCCATGTCGGCGATGCTCATGCCGGTCGAATCACACAGGGCAATGAGTTCGTCTCCGTTATCAAACGGATAGGGGAGCGTCACGTCGGTGGGAGCGGCGGGTTGCCCAATCTCGTCGTCGGCTTCGACGAAACCACCGCCGACAGAGAAAAACGTGCGCGAGAACAATTCGTTGCCGATCTCGTCCAGAGCGTCATAGGTCATCGCGTTTGAATGCTGGGGTAGCCGTGTCATGGGTCGAAGTTCAATGTCAGATTCCGCGAACGGAATCGTTCGACCCTCCACGGTGACAACACCCGTCTGCACCGCGCGATCCATCGCGGTAATGACCGATGCAGGGTCGCAGGTTTCAGGGGCGGCACCTTCGAGACCGGCGACGATGGCGTTTGTCGTCCCGTGCCCGACACCCGTCGCGCCGAGCGACCCGAACAGTGACACGCGAATCCGCGCCGTGGAATTCAGCCGGCCGGATTCGGTCAGTTCACCAGCGAATCGGCGGGCAGCTCGCATCGGTCCGACGGTGTGTGAACTCGACGGGCCGACGCCGATGGTGAAGAGGTCAAGTGCGGTGAGAATGCTCACGACGACAACCTACCTTCCGTTCATGAAAAGGCGCCTGTGAGCCGACGAATCGGCCCACAGGCGCCCGAGGGTATTACTTGTGTTCGCCGTGAACCGAGTAACGCTCTTCAGGAGACATTACGAGGTTGTGACGACCGACCAGCGCGAAGTATGCCAAGAAGATGACGTACACGACGATGATCGCTTGGATCGCGGGCAGGAACGTCGGGTTCAACAGGAATCCGACGAACGCGAGTGCGGCGATTAGTGCGGCGACTGATGCCCCACCGACACCCCACGGCGAGCGATACGGACGCTCGAGGTTGGGGTACTTGACGCGCAGGATGATGAACGAGATCATCTGCATGATGTAGGCCAACATGGCGCCCCACACAGCGATGTTCAGGATGATCGCACCAGCGACGGTTCCCATTCCCTCGGGATCGTTCGCGACGGCCCAGTCGAGGTAGACGAGAGCGACGAGACCGATGAGGCCACCGACTGCGAGTGCGAGCCACGGAGTCTTGTTCTTGCCCGTGACGGACAGTCCCTTGAAGTAGTAGCCAGCGCGTGACAGCGAGTACATGTTGCGACCGTAGGCGAACATGATTCCCTGGAGCGATGCGAGCAGACCAATCAGCGCGAAGATGCCGAGAACGGCAGCCCATCCGTCACCCACAACGGCACGGAAGCCGTCGAGGAGAGGTTCGCCGGCAGCACCCGTTGCCTCAGCACCGAGAATTCCGGTGTTGACGAACATGACAATCAGACCAGTCACGATGAGGGTTCCACGCGCCCAGAAACCGGCGCGGGGGATGTCCTTAGACGGGTTGTGCGATTCTTCTGCGGCGAGAGGAAGCTCTTCGATTCCGAGGAACAGCCACACACCGAAGGGGATGGCGAAGAGAATGCCCATGATGCCGTTGGGAAGGAACCAACTTGAACCGACGGCAGCCGGGTCGGCGGGGATGTTCCACAGGCTCGACCAGTCAATCTGACCAGACGCGAGAACCACAACCGCGAACAACACGATGATTCCGAGCGAGATGATCGACACAACAATCGAGAACTTGAACGAGATCGCCGAGCCGAGCGAGTTGAGACCGACGAACACCGCGTAGAGCACGACGTACCAGATCCACATGTTTCCGGTGAGGTCGAGGCTCAGAAGCTCAGCGGTGACACCGTTGAGGTAGGCCGCCGAGAAGAACACGACGACCGCGGTCGTTGCGACGTACTCGATGGTCTCTGCGAGACCCGTGACGAATCCACCCCATGGCCCCATCGCTTTTCGGGCGAATGAATAGGCGCCACCCGTGTGGGGCATTGCCGCCGACATTTCACCGATGGCGAACATGAGTCCGTAGTACATGACCACGAGGATGAGGAACGCGACGAGAAGGCCACCGAAACCGCCGGCGGCGACTCCGAAGTTCCAACCCGAGAAGTCACCCGAGATGACCGCGGCGATTGCGAGACCCCAGAGGCCCCACACACCGGCGGATCGAGTGAGCTGGCGCTTCTCGAAATAGTCCTTGCTTTGCTCGGTATAGGAAACTCCCGAGACTTTCAATTTCTCAGACATACGACTTTGTAGTCCTTTCCCGTCGCGGGAACTTTCGCACCCACGACATTGTGTTGGCTAGGTAATTGTGAGCATAGACCCGATAGCGTGCGAAAATCCAACCTTTAGGCAAAAATTTTCGGAAACTTTTCGATCATCGCTTTTTCTCGCATTCGCGGTTTTGGGCGTTTGGGTGGCACTATGTTGACAGAAGGCATCCGAGTGGTGTTTTCTAAAGGTTAGAAATCCGACCTCAACGAAGAGGAAATAGAAACATGGCACAACGCACTGGCATGCTCACCGTCCCCGAACTTCAGAAGCTCGTGGATTCGGGTGAGGTTGACACAGTCATCATCTCGTTCACCGATATGCAGGGCCGACTCGTCGGAAAGCGGATGTCCGCTCGGTTGTTCGTCGAAGACACGATTTCTCACGGTGCGGAGTGTTGTAACTACCTGCTCGCCGTCGATGTCGAAAACAACACCGTTCCGGGTTACGAGTTTTCGTCCTGGGAAAAGGGCTACAACGACATGGCGATGATTCCGGTCATGTCGACCCTGAGACTCGTCCCGTGGATTCCTCACACCGCGATGGTCATGGCCGATTTGCAGACGACGGACCACGAGCCCGTCGCCATCGCGCCGCGCTCGGTCCTCCAGGCGCAGATAGATCGCCTCGCAAAAATGGACTTGGTGCCTTATGTCGGCACCGAACTCGAATTCATCGTCTTCGACGATTCCTTCCGCGACGCGTGGGCTAAGGGGTACGACAACCTGCGCCCGTCCACCGACTACAACGTCGACTACGACCTACTCGCCAGTAACCGGGTCGAGCCGCTACTGCACGACATTCGCGTGAGCATGGACAAAGCGGGGATGTACTGCGAAGGCGTCAAGGGGGAATGCAACCTGGGTCAGCAAGAGATCGCGTTCCGTTACGACACCGCCATGGTCACCTGCGACAACCACTCGGTGTACAAGAGCGGCGCCAAGATGATTGCCGATAACCACGGCAAGTCACTGACGTTCATGGCGAAGTTCAACGAGCGCGAGGGCAACTCGTGCCACGTTCACATCTCGCTTCGGGATTCCAAAGGCAATCCGGTCTTCGCTGACAAGGGTGCCGAAAACGGGATGTCGGACATGTTCCGCCACTTCCTCGCCGGACAGATCGCGCTCATGCGCGAATTCACGCTGTTATACGCCCCCAACATCAATTCCTACAAGCGGTTCGCGGAAGGATCGTTTGCGCCGACAGCGATCGCCTGGGGCCACGACAACCGCACCCTCGCGCTTCGCGTCGTCGGGCACGGACTGGGAATGCGCGTCGAGCACCGCGTGCCGGGCGGTGACGTCAACCAGTACCTTGCGGTCGCCGGATTGATCGCGGCCGGAATTCACGGAATCGAGAACAAGTTGGAGCTCGAGGACATGACCCGCGGTAACGGATACGAAGCGGACAAACCGCACGTTCCAACGACGCTTCGCGAAGCGGCTGACCTGTTCGAAAACAGTGCCGCGGCGCGATCGATCTTTGGCGACGATATGGTCAAACACATCGTCAACGCGGCCCGCATCGAAATCCGCGCCTTCGATAGCGCCATCACGGACTGGGAGCGTGTTCGCGGTTTTGAGCGACTCTAACCGTCCCGTCATCGGCATCACCACCTATCGTCAACAAGCAAAGACGGGGGTGTGGGATGTCGATGCGGCGTTCCTGCACTCGGGGTACATCGACAGCGTCACCCGCGCGGGTGGAATTGCGGTGCTCTTGCCCCCGCAGCCAGCGTCGGTTGACATCGTCGAACGCGTCCTCGACGGGGTCGACGGGTTGATCTTTGCGGGCGGACGGGACATCGACACCGCACGCTACGGCGCTGTTCCCGGCGAGTACACGGACCAGCCGGACACGCGGCGCGACGAATGGGAGTTCACCCTCGTCAATGCGGCGTTGCGGCGAGAACTCCCCGTCCTCTTCATTTGCCGAGGCGCGCAGGTCCTCAACGTGTATCGGGGCGGGACGCTCATCCAGCACCTGCCCGACGTCGTCGGAACCGACGATTATCAGCGCGGCAACGCCCAACTCACCGAGATGGACATGGTGGTCAGTCCGGGGTCACTGCTCGAATCAATCGTCGGACCGACCGTGGCGGGTTCCGTTTACCACCACCAAGCAATCGCATCGCTCGGCGCGGGGCTCACCGTCTCCGCGCGCAGCGCGGACGATGTCGTCGAGGCGCTCGAAATCGACGATTACCCGTTCGGAGTCGCCATCCAATGGCATCCCGAAGTCACATCGGAAAAAGACGGTCGACTGTTCGACGCGCTCATCACCGCAGCGCACACCCAAAGGAGCACCACGTGAGTTACACCATCATCAATCCCGCCACCGGTGAGGCCATGGAAACGGTCGAACATGCGTCGGTTGACCAAACGGACGATGCGATTGAACGAGCGCGTGTCGCGCAAAAGGTCTGGGCCGCACTCGCGCCGGCCGAACGCGCCGAGGCACTCCGGGCGTTCGCTCGCGCCGTCGAGGGGGACATCGAACACCTCGCTCAACTGGAAGTTCGAAATTCGGGACACCCCGTCGGTCAGGCGCGCTGGGAGGCAACCCACGTGCGCAACGTCCTCGATTACTATTCGGCGGCCCCTGAACGCTTGCTCGGTAAGCAGATTCCCGTCGCCGGCGGCATCGATATCACCTTCAACGAACCGCTCGGCGTCGTTGGCGTCATCACTCCCTGGAACTTTCCGATGACGATTGCGTCGTGGGGTTTCGTGCCGGCGCTCGCCGCGGGGAACGCTGTCGTCCTCAAGCCCGCCGAGTGGACTCCGTTGACGAGCCTTCGCCTCGCGGAACTCGGCACCCAATCCGGACTTCCCGAGGGGCTGTTCCACGTTCTCGCGGGCAAGGGCAGCGTGGTCGGTGAACGCTTCATCACCAACCCCGACGTCCGCAAAGTCGTGTTCACCGGCTCGACCGAGGTGGGGAAAACCGTGATGCGCGGAGCGGCCGATCAGATCAAGCGCGTCACGCTCGAACTCGGCGGCAAGAGTGCCAACATCGTCTTTGCTGACGCCGACGTCGACAAGGCCGCGGCGACTGCGCCCTATTCGGTGTTCGAAAACGCGGGACAGGATTGCTGTGCGCGCAGCCGCATTCTGGTTCAGAAGTCGGTTCTCGACGAGTTCATGGAGAAGTTCGAAACCGCCGTGAAGAACGTCGTGGTCGGCGACCCCACGAAGGATGCGACGGAGGTCGGCCCACTCGTTCACGCGAAACACCTCGAATCGGTCAGCGCCTACCTCGACAAGGCCGACATCGCATTCCGGGGTAGCGCGCCGGAGGGTCCCGGGAACTGGTTCGCTCCGACGGTCGCCCTGTCACGTGGGCTAAAAGACCCCTGCATGACGGACGAGATTTTCGGACCGATTGTCACGGTTCACGCTTTCGAGGACGAGTCGGACGCGATCGAGATTGCGAACGCCACCGAATTCGGGCTCTCGGGTTCGATTTGGACTCGGGATGTGGGGCGTGCCATCCGCGTGTCCCGTGCCGTCGAGAGCGGGAACCTGTCGGTCAACTCGCACTCATCGGTTCGCTACAACACCCCGTTCGGCGGTTTCAAGCAATCCGGACTCGGTCGGGAACTCGGCCCCGACGCACCGCTTCACTTCACCGAAGAAAAAAACGTCTTCATCCCCGCGGACTAGTCCCAGAAAGGAACAAACCATGTCCATTGAAAAAATCGATCTCACCCAACGCCTCAAAGGCAAAGTCGCGGTGATAACCGGTGGTGCGAGTGGAATCGGTCTCGCGACCGCCAAACGCATGCATGCCGAAGGTGCAATCATCGTCATCGGCGACATGGACCCGAAATCGGGTACAGCGGCAGCCGAAGAACTCGAGGGGACGTTCATCCAGGTGAACGTGGCCGACGAGGACCAGGTCAATCACCTGTTTGACGAGACGGTTCGCCTGCACGGCCGCGTCGACATCGCCTTCAACAACGCCGGCATCTCGCCGCCCGACGACGATTCGATCGAGACCACCGAGTTGCCCGCCTGGCAGAAAGTTCAGGACGTCAATCTCAAGAGCGTGTACCTGTGCTGCCGCGCGGTACTTCGGCACATGACGAAACAGGGCAGCGGCTCGATCATCAACACCGCGTCCTTCGTTGCGGTGTTGGGTTCGGCGACGAGCCAGATCTCGTACACCGCGAGCAAGGGTGGCGTTCTCGCGATGAGCCGCGAACTGGGCGTCCAGTTCGCACGCCAGGGAATCCGGGTCAACGCGCTCTGCCCGGGACCGGTCAACACGCCGCTCCTGCAGGAACTGTTCGCCAAGGACCCCGAGCGCGCTCAGCGCCGCCTCGTGCACATCCCCATCGGACGTTTCGCCAAGCCCGAGGAACTAGCCGCTGCCGTGGCGTTCCTCGCCAGTGACGACGCCTCGTTCATCACCGGCTCGACCTTCCTGGTCGACGGCGGCATCTCGGGCGCCTACGTCACCCCGGTCTAACCACCATGGATTCCGACCTCTCGGAGAATGAGCCTTTCGGGGCAGCGGTCACGTTCGACCGATCGCTGCTCCTGAAGCCCATTCGCGGTGGAAACACCTTTGAAGAGACGGTCGAACGAATTCTGCAGACCATTCGCTTGGGGCTCATCCACTCGGGCGAACAACTTCCCCCCGAACGGGAACTCGCGACGATGCTCGAGATTTCGCGGGACACCGTGCGCGACGCAATCGCGTCCTTGTCTGAGGCGGGTTACTTGGCGATTCGCCGCGGTCGGTATGGCGGCACATTCATCGCCGACGTCGTACCCGCCGGGCCCATCGTGATCGGCCGTGACGGAGACGTTCTCGAACGCCGCCAGTTCACGCGAGCGGACATCCACGACGTGTTGGTGTTGCGCGCCGTGTTGGAGCCGGGCGCTGCATTTCAGGCTGCGCTCAGCGACCTCACCGGAGAGCTGAGGGATCGGCTGTGGTCGGTTCATCAGGAGACCACCGCGGCGTCCGTGGAGGACTATCGTCGCCTGGATTCCCGCCTGCACCTCATGATTGCCGAAATGACGGGGTCGAACGCACTGGTCCATCAGGTGGCGCAGTCACGCGTGCGAATCAACGAACTGTTGGACGAAATCCCCTTGTTGCCGCGAAACATCGCACACTCGAACGAGCAGCACGAGACAATCGTGATGGCGATTCTGACGGGGCGACCGGAGGATGCCGAAGGGGCGATGCGCGACCACCTCGAGGGGTCAGCCGCGTTGTTGCGCGGATTCCTCGCCTAGTCTTTCGCCGAATCGATTTGAGAATCCTCGATGTCCGAGTCGAGGTCGGGGGCCGGTTTCCGCACTCGCTGAGCGATTTCCGTTGACAGTCGCGCGCGGAGCGGGTTGAGAAACAGAACGGAGAGGGACAGAGCGATGAGGGTTGCGAAGATCGAGCTCCACAACCAGCCGACACCAATCGCGACCATGATGACGAGCGGGATGAGGAACAGCCCTAACCGAGCGAGGGTGTACTGAATCCACGGGTTCATGCCTCTATCGTAAGCGCCAACCGAGCACGCCTAGAATGGAACGATGATCGCTCGCGTGCTTCTCATCGGGTCATTTGTCCTTGCCGCCATCATGATTTACGCAATCGTCGATGTGGCCATCACCCCGAAAAATCGGGTTCGAAAGATTCCGAAGCCCGTCTGGTTCGTCGTGATTGTGGTGTTCCCGTTGGTGGGTGCCGTGTTGTGGTTCCTGACGGGGAAAACTCGCCGGAACGCCACCCCTCCGATTCCCCCCGCGGATGTCGTGGACCGTGGGACGACCACGGGACCGTTTTCGACGGAGTCGGTTGATGACCGAATTGCGCGCCTGGAGGAAGAACTCAAGCGGCTCGATGACGAAGGGGACGTTCCGCCCAAGGACACGGCGTGACCGACGTCGAATCGAACGCGACGGGGTGGTCGTTCGCGTTCCTTCGAACTCTCGTGGAAAACGGGGTCACCGACATCGTCGTCTGTCCGGGTTCGCGTTCGCAGTCCCTCGCCCTGCTCGCCGCGGAATTCGCCGACCGCGAACTGTTGACTCTGCACGTCGTGCTCGACGAGCGCGCGGCGGGATTCCTCGCACTCGGGATGTCGATTGAGTCGGGTCACCCCGCGGTGGTCGTCACGACATCGGGAAGCAGCGTCGCCAATCTTCACCCCGCGGTGGTGGAGGCGTTCCACCAGGGAACCCCGTTGTTGCTCGTCACCGCGGATCGCCCCGAATCGGTGCGCGAGCGCGGAGGCGGCCAAACCACATTTCACGTCGGCATGTTTTCCGTCGCGGCGAAGGGAACCTTTGACGTACCGCCCGCGGCAACGCCAACCGATGCCGAGCGCAGCGGGTCCACCGTCGCGCTCGAGGCTCTTACCACCGCTCTTCGTGACCGCGGTCCTGTCCACGTGAATCCGCAGTTCATCGAGCCGCTCTCGTCGAATGTTCCGAGCAATGTCTTCGACACCGTCGTCCCCGGCGATTTACCCGAGATTGTGCGTGAGAGCGTCATCGCCGACGTCTCGGCAGCGGTCGGGGTCGTGGTCGTTGCGGGGTTGGGCGCGGGTGCACGGGCCGAAAAATGGGCGCGTGACCTCGGGGCGCCGCTGTTTGCCGAGGTAGCAAGCGGCGCGCATTTCGGACCGCACCTTGTGACGGACTATCGAACGGTCGCCGTCAACCCCGAGTTCGCCGACAAGGTGACGACGGTTGTCGTGGTGGGTCGCCCGACACTCGCACGGGTCATCGACCCAATGTGTTCGCGCAAGGGTGTGGACGTCATTGTCGTCCACGTCGGAGAAGGCGTCCCCTACCGTCCCACCGACCACGCCCGACTCGTCGACGACCTGGTCGTGACGGGTGACGGCGACGCCGTCTCGCGTGAATGGGCAATCCCGTGGGCGCGCAGGTCACGTATGGCGCTTGACGACCGTGCCTCGGAACCCGCCGCCGACGTGGCGGGAAGCCTGGTTGAGGATCATGCATCCAGAGCCGATTTCGCCCGCCGCGAGATGGAAATCCAGCGCGAACCGGTGACGAGCGAGATGCTCGTGCGCTCGGTGTGGGACGCAACCTGGCCGCACGACCGCCTCGTCTTCGGTGCGTCTAGCCTCATCCGCGTCGCGGATTCCACTGTTCCCGGCAAACCAATTCGGGTGCACTCCAACCGTGGGTTGGCCGGTATTGACGGAAACATCGCGACCGCGCAGGGAATCGCGGTCGCCTCCCGACAGCCCGGTAACCCGGTGGGAGTCACCCGATTGGTGATCGGAGATCTCGCCGCGGCGTACGACGCAACCTCTCTCGCGCTGCTGACCGGGCCGATTCAAATCATTGTGGGCAATAACAACGGCGGTCGGATCTTTGAGGGGCTCGAAGTCGCGGCGACCGCGAACCCCGAACACTTCGAGGCGGTCGTGTTGACCCCCCAGGACGTCAACTTCGACGGGCTCGCCGCAGCGTACGGGATACCGTACCGCCGAGTTGAAACCCGCGGACAGTTGACGTCAGCGTTGACAGAAACCGCCGAGCCGATTCTCGTGGAGGTCGTTCTGCGAAACGGCTAGCGCGACAGGGCTTCGCGAATTGGGCGGAATTTCAATTCCGTCTCGGCGTATTCCGATTCGGGGTCCGAGCTCGCGATGATGCCCGCACCGGCATGAGCGATGATTTCAGAGTCGTGCCACTGCGCGCACCGCAGAGCGATAGCCCACTCACCGTTACCCGAACCGTCCACCCACCCGACAGGACCGGCGTAGCGGTCGCGCGGGATTGCTTCGATGTCGGCGATTGTGGCCAACGCGCGGTCCGTGGGGACGCCCGCGACTGCTGCGGTCGGATGGAGGGAATCGATGATGCCGAGGACCGATTCACGGGACGCGAGAACGCCCTCGATGTCGCTCGCGAGGTGCCACACGTTCGCCAGTTTCAACGTGGAGGGTGTGGATGCTCCGACAATGGAACGACAGTGTGGCGCTAGCGCCGTGAGCACCGACTGCATCGCGAATTCGTGTTCGTCGCGGTCCTTGGTGCTGTCGGCCAGCGTGGCGGCGGCGGCGGCGTCCGATACGGGATCGATGCCACGCGCCGCGCTGCCGGCGAGAACGCGGGTGTGGACGCGACGGTCGCGCACCCCCACCAGAGTCTCGGGTGATGCCCCCCACAGACCATCGACCGCAAAGATATGGCAGTCGGGGTATTCCTCGGCCAAGGTGATGAGCGGTGTGCGTTCGTCACCGGGGGTAACCACGTGACCGGTGATTGCTCTGGCCACAACAACTTTGCCGAAACCCGTGTCGAGGCGACCGAGGGCCGCTCGAACTCGGTCCCGGTAAATCGAGTCGATATGAGGCCATTCGACAATCGGTGCAGAGCCAATCGAACGACGTGGTGCGTCCGTCGACGCGACGTCGTCACTAATCGTGATGGTGGTCACGTCGCGACCTCGCCGCAGCACCGTCACGCGCGGGACGATGAGGAACGCCTCACCGTTCGGGTCGAACGAACCACCTCCGATAGCGTGGATGTAAGGGCGATAAGCAGGTTGAACGGTCGACAGCGCCTCGGATAGCCGTGCCCCGAGTTCTGCGAACCGGTGGGGACCGCTCGCAGTCCACCGTGCGTGCTCTCCGATACCGACGATTTCGCGGTCTCCGGTGCGGAAATACAGTGGCCGCGACGTAGTCGCGTACTCGATTACCGGACCGAATCGGGCGAGCGGCGTCACCTCGCGCGAGACGGTGAGGGGGTTCGCGGCGATCACGGGTTAAGGCTACTCACGCACGGGTAGAGTTGGTAATCGTGACGAGTGCTGACCTGGGTAAAAACCCCGATGAGGTTGCCGCGATGTTCGACGACGTGGCCCCGGGCTACGACCGAACCAACGCAATCCTCTCGATGGGAACCAGCGCGCTGTGGCGGATCGCGACTGTTCGCGCTCTGGGGATTTCACCCGGAGACCGGGTTCTCGACATCGCGGCGGGAACCGGAACATCGAGCGTTGCGATCGCTCGGACGGGTGCCCGGGTCACGGCACTGGATTTCTCTGCGGGCATGGTTGCGGTCGGACGGCAACGGCACCCCGAAATCGACTTCGTCGAGGGCGACGCGACGGCACTGCCGTTTGACGACGCGAGTTTCGAGGCGGTCACCATCTCGTTCGGTTTGAGAAACGTCAACGACCCTCACGCGGCGCTCGCCGAAATGCGACGGGTGCTGGTGCCGGGCGGTCGCTTGGTCGTCTGCGAGTTCACGACGCCCCCCAGCGGTGTCGTCCGCGCCGCGTACAACTTCTATCTTGCAAAAGTCATGCCCCGCATCGCGGAACTCGCGAGCACCAACCCCTCCGCGTACACCTATCTCATGGACTCAATTCGGGACTGGCCAGCGCAGGGCGTTCTCGCGGGTTGGCTGCGCGACGCGGGTTTCACCGCGGTCGGTTATCGAAATCTGACCGGTGGAGTCGTCGCTCTTCATCGAGGGACCACCCCGTTGGGGACTGACCGATGAGCCATCAGAAATCCATCAGTTCTAACTTCGGGCTCACCGACGCGCTGTCGTCGACGCCGGAGGAACGTGAACTCGTCGCGCGGCTCAATGCCGGCGTCACGCGGATGGAAGAATCGCTCGAGTCAAACCTGCACTTCGGCGACGCACACACGGACACCATCGCTCGGTACCTGTTCGAAGCGGGTGGAAAACGGGTTCGACCTCTGTTGGCCCTCATCGCCGCCGAGTACGGTGACCCGACCCACGAGGACATCATTATGGGTGCCCAGGTTGTCGAACTGATTCACCTCGCCACCCTCTATCACGACGACGTTATGGATGATGCCGACCTTCGCCGAGGCGTACCCACCACCCACACGGTGTGGTCCAACTCGGTGGCTATCATCACCGGAGACCTTCTGCTCGCCCGCGCGAGCTCGCTCGCGTCGACCCTCGGCGACGACATGGTTCGCCTACACGCAGCGACCTTTGAACGTTTGTGCCTCGGCCAGTTGCACGAAACGACCGGACCTCAAAACGGCGCGGACCCGGTTGCCCACTATCTTCAGGTGCTCGCGGACAAGACGGGCTCACTGATTGCCTCGAGCGCCGTTGTCGGTCTGATGACGTCGGGTGCGCCGCGAGAGTACTTCGAACCGCTCCGCGAGTTTGGTGAAAAAATCGGTGTCGCTTTTCAGATCATCGACGACGTCCTCGACCTCGACGGTGGTGAAACCGGCAAGGAGAAGGGAAACGATGTGCGCAACGGTGTCGCGACGCTCCCCATTCTTTTGGCGCGTGCGGCGGACGACGCCGAGTCCCGATCGCTCGTCGAACGCATTGATGTCGCAATCGAATCAGCGGACGCCGCGGCCTTTGCCCTGTTAATGGACGAACTGCGCGGGAGTCGCCACACGGCGGAAACCATCGCGAGTGCACGTCGCTGGGCGACCGAGGCGGTCGCCGCCCTCGACATCCTTCCCGACGGCCTTCCCAAGAACTCACTCGCGCGATTCGCCTCGCGCGTGATTGACCGAACGAACTAGGGACGACATGAAGCTTCGACTCGCGATCGTGGGCGCTGGCCCCGCCGGAATTTATGCCGCGGACATTCTGCAGAAATACGAACGAGCGTTCGACGTGTCGATTGACCTGTTCGACCGCCTACCCGCCCCGTACGGCCTCGTCCGATATGGCGTCGCCCCCGACCACCCTCGAATCAAAGGCATCATCAACGCACTTCGCGACGTGCTCGACTCGGGCGGGATTCGGGTTTTTGGGAACGTCAACTTCGGCACGGACATCACCTTGGACGATCTCAAACGTCACTATCACGCCGTGATTTTCTCGACCGGCGCGATTCGCGACGCGGACCTCAACATCCCGGGGATTGACCTCGACGGGTCATACGGTGCAGCCGAATTTGTGTCGTGGTACGACGGTCATCCCGACGTGCCGCGCGAGTGGCCACTGCACGCGAAAGAGGTTGCGGTCATCGGAAACGGAAACGTTGCCCTGGATGTCGCGCGAATGTTGGCCAAGCACGCGGACGACCTTCTGCCGACTGAAATCCCCGACAATGTCTACCACGCGCTGAAGTCGAGCCCCGTCACCGATGTGCATGTCTTTGGGCGTCGCGGGCCGATGCAGGTCAAATTTACACCGCTCGAACTGCGAGAGCTCGGTGAACTCAACGACGTGGACATGGTTGTGTACGACGAAGATTTCGACTACGACGACGCGTCTCAGGCGGCGATTGAATCGAACAAACAAATCTTTGTCATCAACAAGATTTTCACCCCGTGGCGCGAAGCCGGGGCCGGAACGGCCAGCCGCCGCCTGCACCTGCACTTCTTTGCCAACCCCGTCGAGGTCGTTGGCAACGACGGTGCCGTGTCGGCATTCCGCTACGAGCGCACCGAGCCCGATGGTGCGGGCGGCGTTCGAGGAACGGGGGAAATGCGCGAAATCGCCGTGCAGGCGATCTACCGCGCGGTCGGCTATTTCGGGTCGCCCCTCGACGGCGTTCCGTTCGACGATCGACACGGCATCATCCCGAACAACGAGGGTCAAGTTCTCGACGACAACAACGATGTCGTTCCCGGTGTGTACGCGACGGGGTGGATCAAGCGCGGACCCGTCGGACTGATCGGCCACACCAAGTCCGACGCGATGGAAACCATCGCCCGACTCGTCAAAGGCCAAGCGTCGTGGTGGTCACCAGCCGAACCGTCCGAAGAGGCCGTCACCGCCCTATTAGACGCTCGAGGCGTTCAGTACACAAACCTCGACGGTTGGCACCACCTTGACGACCACGAAAAGTCCCTTGGCGAACCACAGGGCCGCGAACGCATCAAGGTCGTCGACCGAGAGGAGATGCTTCGCGTCTCGCGTCATGTATAGAATTTCCCTCTACTAGCCTTCGAGGAGTCAGCAGTGGCACGAGTGACAATCCCTGACCTGGGCACGGTCTCGGTCGTTATTGCGACCTACAATCGCCCGGACGCACTCGTTGCCGCACTGCGGTCGGTCCAAGCTCAGTCCTACCCGATTCACGAGATCATTGTGGTGGGTGATTGCTGCGATGAGGCGACAGGGATTGCTGTCAGCGAACTCGCCGACAGCCGCATCCGATATATCAATCTTGAGAACAGACACGGTGATCAATCAGGCCCCAATAATCGGGGTGTCCTTGAATCAACGGGACAATGGGTCGCGTTCTTAAACCATGACGATTTGTGGTTCCCTCAACACGTTCACAGCGCATTGATCAGTTTGTCCGAATCTGGGCGCGCCTGGTTTTGCGGCACCGACCTGGTTGCAGGGACGGTAGTCGAGAAAGACGGTGTAGTTCACCCAGTGGTGACCGGACGGGGATCCGCAACCCGCAACATGCCGACGGCGTACGTGTCTTCCGTGGTTTATTTGGAACCGGCAAGTTCCTGGGTCGTGTCACGCACCGCGTTGCTTGACGCTGGCAACTGGCCTTTTGCCAGCCAATCTGTTCGAACGCCAGCAGCGTTTTTTGCCTTGAAACTGTGGCGAAAGGCAGGCGAACCGGCTTGGGGCACGACCCCCTCCGTTCTCAAGGTCCAGGGTTATCTACAACTCCGATTAGGAGG
>JBIIFF010000123.1:0-2794 GCA_044237445.1 Microbacteriaceae bacterium
CGCGATGAACGCGTAAGCAATGATGAAGACGACGGTCGCAGCGATGGTGAGCATGGAAATCCAATCGGTCGAAGCAGTGCTGACCAGTCTTCCCAGCGTTCCTCGTTTATTCTATCGAACGATGCCCGCCAGTGGGAAACGGAATCAGAACGAAACGAAAAACTGCGCTGCGAGGTGCGAATCGAGCGCAATCGAACCGGACGGTCCCGCCACGGTCACGATTGAATCGACCGACGTGACGGTGACAACCGATCCAGGAAGAATCCCCGCGTTGTGGAAATCGCGCAAGAGACCTTCATCGGCCTGTATCCCCTCGCCCAGCGATACGACGGTTCCGGTCGTTCCCGCGGCGACGTCAGTGACGGGATGTCCTGGGACGAACGTGCTCGATTGTCGACCGAGGTGCTCAAGCCCGGGAATCGGGTTCCCGTAGGGGTCAACTTCGAGATTGGCCAAAAGGGCTGCCAGCTTTTCTTCCGCAGCGTCACCGAGAACGTGTTCCCAGCGGCACGCCTCTTCATGGCAATCGGCCCAGTCAAGCCCGAGGACGTCGTATAGGAAGCGTTCGGCCACACGATGCTTGCGCATCACCGCGATTGCGACGCGACGGCCCGCGTCGGTGAGTTCAACGATTCTCTCGTCGCCGAGGCGCAACAGCCCATCCCGTTCCAGTCGGGACACGGTTTGGGACACGGACGGCATCGCTTGGTCGAGGCGCTCGGCAAGGCGCGCACGCAGAGCGGGTTGGCGCTGCTCTTCCAACTCAAAGACGACCTTGAGATACATCTCGGTCGTGTCAATCAGATCGGACATGACAATCCTCCTTGGACAAAATTACCGCCCGCTGTGGATAATTTGGCGCACGAAGATTTGTGGAGTGGTGAGTTATCTCCCATGACACATTCACCAACCCGCCAAAGCCTCGTCTCTATTGGCGAAATTCTGATCATCATCGCCTCGTCGTTGAGTCTGCCGCTGTGGCCGGCGCCTCACGCACACGCAACGATTGCGTCTCCCGGCAGCCTGACGGCAACCGGTGCTCCAACGGGAATCATCATCGACTCACCCTGGGTGGTCGACGCCACAGGGACAGAATGGGCCTACGGCACGACAGGGTCGTCCATGGGAACCTTGATTTCGAGAAATCGAACCACACACCAATTCGCCACGAAAGAAATCGCCTCGGGGGACCAAGGATCGATTGCTGCGTCCTATTCACCACTGACCAATTTGGTGATTTTCAGCGCACGCCGCGCCGGTGCCGGCAACCGAATCATCACCTTTGATTTGGCCACCGGGACTCGAATAGCCACCCGGGCACTGGATGCCGATGAAAACAATATTCAGGCGTTGCTGTTCAACACCATGGGCAATTCCTACATCATCGGCACCAACGAGAATCCAGCCAAGGTTATGAAGTTCGAGTCAGCCACGGGTTCGTTGGAATTCAGTTCCAAGCTGAGCGCGGGACTCAAGGAAATCACGGCCCTCATCCCCGGCGACAACGATGTATTGGCGGCGGTCAACACAAATCCCGTCAAATTGGTCTCCGTGAGTCGGAACCGACTCGTTGTCGGGAACGTGTATTCACTCGCCGTGGGCACGCCGACACTCCTGGATCCAATCGTCGTGGGCAACATCGCCTACCTCGGTACCAATGCGACCCCGGGTCGAATCACCGCGATTGATATCCCAACCCGAACCGTCGTCGGCTTCGCCACCTTGAACGCGGGAGAGGCGGGGGCTCGAAATCTTGCCTTCGACGAATCAACCGGCACGCTCTACGCCACAACCGACAGTGCAGCGGGGCCGAGGATTGCCTCGTTTCGCGCCAGCGATTTGAGCCGCTTGGGCACCACACAACTCAGCGCTGGCTCCTCGGCCAGGTCGTTGCTGTTGTTCGGACGAACCCTCGCCGCGGGGTTCGAGAGCACACGCGGTGTGGAGACGTTCACCGTTGCCCCCGAACCGAACGCCCCCGTAGTCAGCGGCGTTCACCACTCGGATTCATCACTCACTGTGTCCTGGAGTTCCGGCGGGTCAATCGAACCGATTCTCGGCTACACCGCCACCGCCACCGCTGGTGCTTCCACCGCATCGTGCACGTCAACCGGATCGGCGTGCACGATCCGTGGTCTTCGAAACGGAACCTCCTACACAATCTCGGTAACCGCGCGATCCGCGGCGGGAGTCAGCGCGGCAGCGATCTCGGCCGGGACGCCGCGAACCGTCCCCGAGGCGCCAACGATGTCGCAGACCACCCGGGCAAACTCGGCAATCACCGTTTCGTGGACACCTCGCGGCGACGGTGGTTCGCCGATCACGGGATTCCGCGCGACGGCGTCACCCAGCGGTCGGACCTGCGAGTCGGTCACGCACAGCTGCACGATTTCGGGATTGACCAATGGCATTGCCCAAACGGTCAGCATCGTCGCACGCAATTTGGTGGGCTCGTCACAACCCTCCGAGCCGAGCGCTGCGATAACACCCGCGACGACACCCCACGCGCCTCGAATCGAATCAGTGCAACGGATGAACCAAGGAGCCGTCATTGCGTGGGAGGCACCAGCCGATGACGGTGGCGACCGTGTCGCGAACTATCTGGTCCGCATCCTCCACGGCACAAACCTCGTCTCGGAGACGACAACGAGCGACACGTCCATCACCGTAAATGGTCTGGTGAACGGACGTGCCTACGACGTCGTCGTTGTCGCCGAAAACACCGTCGGAACAAGTTCCCCATCGGACAGCCATCGCTTCACGCCGGCAACAATTCCCGGTGTGCCTCAAATCG
>JBIIFF010000005.1:0-37083 GCA_044237445.1 Microbacteriaceae bacterium
TCTGCCGTCGCTGTGGATGCTCTTTCGCAACACCTCGACGATTTGAGCAAGTTTGGTCTGCTCACGGTGTTCGAGCAGCCCGTCAAGGAAAGGGTGCGGGTTCGATTCCTGCAGGTCAGCGAGCGATGCTGCGTCCGTCGAGTAACCCGTTTTGGTGGATCGGGTCTTTGGCATCTGTAACTGATCGAACAGCACCTCTTGCAATTGTTTCGGGGATGACAGGTTCATCTCTTTGCCAATCATCTCGAACAACTCGGCTGCCTTGGCGTCCGCGGTCGTGGTGAGGCGACCGTAAATGTCGTCGAGAATCGATGCGTCCATGGCAATACCGGCGCGTTCCATGTCCACCAGCACAGGGATGAGCGGCACCTCGATATCGCGCTCGATGGTTTTTAACCCCTCATCAAGACGATCATCAAACTCGGCATCCAATTGTGTCAAAACCCACGCGGTCATGGCAGAACTCGAGGGGTCCACCGTTGGTACCAGTTCGTTGGGGTCAGCCACAGGGACGTCCAGTCCCGTGAGTGAGCGAGCGACGTCGGGAAGCGTCAGTGATTTTGTCCCTGAGTCGAGCAACCAGGCGGCCACGCGAGTGTCACGAACCACGCCCGCGAGAGTCAAACCAGAATCGGCAAGAAGGTGTCCGAGCGCTTTGCCGTCGTGAACGACCTTTGGTGCATCACCGGCTAGCCACGCATCGAACGCGACGTGGTCGAGTGACGTCGCAGCGCGAACCGATCGAACGCTCACCTCGGCGGTAGCAAGGCCGATCGAAAGCCCATCGTCAGAGGGTTCGACAAAAACGCCGATGCGCGAGTCTTTGTTGTCGGCAAGCCATTTGGCGAGCTCCTCGTCCCCCATGTGGCGCGGCGTAGGACTTGACGCCTGCGAGCGCGTGGATGCGACGGCGGCTCCATCGTCCGAAACTGTCGCGTTTGCGGCGTCGTCGCCCGCTCCGCCGAACTGCAAAACCCGCTGTTTGAGCGAACGGAATTGCAGTCGATCGAACACGTCGACGACCTCGGTCGGATCAATCGGAACACGCGCCAGGTCAGCAATCGCGAAGGGAAGCTCGAGAGTCCGGACGAGTTTGTTGAGACGCGCGTTTCGCTCGACGTTGGCGAGTTGTTCCCGCAGATTGTTCCCCACGACGCCTCCGATCTCGTCGCGGTGCGCGATGACCTCGTCGAGTGACCCGTACTGCTGAATCCACTTGACCGCGGTTTTCTCGCCGACTTTGTCGACGCCGGGGAGGTTGTCGGAGGTTTCACCGACGAGAGCAGCTATATCGGGGTACTGGTGTGGGCGGATCCCATACCGTTCTTCGACGGCGTCGGGCGTGTAGCGCTTGAGTTCCGATACACCTCGTGCACTCGGATACAACACCGTCACCTCCTCGGTGACCAGTTGGAATGTGTCTCTGTCCCCCGATACGACCAACACCCGCATCCCCTCGGCCTCCCCCTTGGTGGCGAGTGTTGCGAGGATGTCGTCCGCCTCGTAATTCTCCATCTGCATGGTGGGAATCCGCATGGCGTGAAGTGCCTCCTGCAACAGCGGAACCTGTCCGATGAACTCAGGCGGTGTCTCGCCCCGAGTCCCCTTGTATTCGGGGTATTCCGCGGTACGAAATGAGTACCGTGAGATGTCGAACGCCACCGCGACGTGGGTTGGCTTCTCGGCCTGCAGAATCGTCAGAAACATCGACAGGAATCCGTGAATCGCGTTGGTGTGCTGGCCGCCCGAGGTCTGAAAAGACTCCAACGGAAGAGCGTAGAACGCGCGAAACGCGAGGGAGTGTCCGTCGATTACGAGAAGGGTAGGCTTTTCGGAGTCGCTCACGGTGCCAGCCTACCGAGCGCCACTGACGGAAGGGCAAGCCTGTGGGAATTCTTGACGACCTACACCCCGAACTTCAAGAGCGTTTCTCAACCGGCGGTGGTGAACTGACCCGCAAGTTGGGAATCGAGCTTCTCGAGATCTCGGCAACAAAATCAGTGGCACGTATGCCGGTTGAGGGAAACAGGCAGGTTGTCGGGATTCTTCACGGTGGCGCTCACGTTGTTCTGGGTGAAACCCTCGGCAGCATGTCGGCCGCAGTCCACGGCGGTCCAGGTCGGTATGCGGTCGGCATCGACATCAACGCCACGCACACGAAGAGCGTGTCCTCGGGCTGGGTGACGGGAACTTGCACCGCGATTTCACTGGGCCGCACCATCTGCGTGCACGAAATCGTCATGACCAACGATGCGGGTGAGCGCCTTTCCACGGTGCGGATCACCAACCTCCTGAGGGATCAATAATCTCCGCACCAGTTCTTTGATGAAACGCGGGTCTACGTCGACGGGTTGAGCTGCTCGATCACCGCGAGTGACACCTCGGTCATTGTGAGACGGCGGTCCATGGATGCCTTCTGAATCCAGCGGAATGCTTCGGGCTCGGACAATTTCATTTTCTCTTGGAGTAAACCTTTAGCGCGTTCGAGCGTCTTCCGCGTCTCGAGCCGCTCTATCGCGTCACTCGCTTCCTCCTCGACCGCCCGCATCATCTGGTGTCGGGACAGGGCGACCTCGATTTGGGGCAACAGTCGCTCGGGCGTGAAAGGTTTGACAACGTACGCGATTGCTCCCGCCTCGACCGCGCGCGCAACGAACTCGGGTTGCGCGAAGGCCGTCAACATGACGACGGGAGCGAGTCGTTCCTTGTTAATCGCTTCGGCAGCGGTCAGCCCGTCCATCTTCGGCATCGTGATGTCCATAACGACGAGGTCGGGAAGAAGCTCGCGCGTGAGGCTGATTGCGGTCTCGCCGTCGGACGCCTCGCCCACGACATCGAATCCGTTTTCGCGCAACACCTCGACGATGTCCATCCGAATGAGGGCTTCGTCCTCGACGACAATCACGCGACGGGCTGCGGTTTCACTCACGGTGTCAGCCTACGGTATCGTTTTCCCTTGTAGCCGGATTGGCGGAATGGCAGACGCGGAGCACTCAAAATGCTTTGTCCGGAAGGGCGTGTGGGTTCAAATCCCACATCCGGCACACACGAAGGGCGGGGGTAATCCCCCGCCCTTCGACTCTGTGTTGTGTCAGTCGGGCCGAATGGTGTCACCGATCACATGCACCCGAAGATCGTTGGTGGAACCCGCAATTCCGGGAGGCGAACCAGAGATCACCACGACCTTGTCGCCCTTCTTCACCAACCCAGCACCCAAAAGTTGTTCGTCGACTTCGATGAACATCTCGTCCGTGTGTTGCACCGGGTCGACGAGGAAGGATTTGATTCCCCAGTACAGCGCCATCCGCCGCCGGATAGCCTCGTCGGTGGCGAAGGCCACCATCGGAATTCGAAACCGAAGTCGGGCCATCCGCCGAGCGGTGTCACCGGATTCGGAAAAGACGCAAACGTATTTTGCCTCGACGAAATCGGCGACTTCCGCCGCGGCGAGAGTCAGCGCACCACCCTGAGTTCTGGGTTTCGTTCCGATCGGCAAAATCCGCTCAAGGCCGTGTTCTTCGGTGTTGTCCACGATTTTCGCCATCGTGGCGACCGTGATGGCCGGAAATGCCCCAACGCTCGTCTCGCCCGACAACATCACGGCGTCCGCGCCATCGAGAATCGCGTTAGCCACATCGGACGTTTCCGCGCGGGTCGGGACAGGTGACGAAATCATGGACTCTAACATCTGGGTCGCGACGATGACCGGCTTCGCCATCCGGCGTGCCGCCTCAACCGCCAACTTTTGCACGAGCGGAACCTGTTCGAGCGGCAGTTCGACGCCGAGGTCCCCTCGGGCAACCATGATGGCGTCAAAGGCGTCAACGATTTCCACAATGGCGTCGACTGCTTGGGGTTTCTCAATCTTGGCAATAACGGGAACGTGACGACCCTCTTCCGTCATGATTTCGTTGACCCGCGTGAGGTCGTCGGCGCTTCGCACGAAGGACAGTGCGATGTAGTCGGCGCCGATTCGGAGCCCCCATCGCAGGTCGTCTTCGTCTTTCTCGCTCAACGCAGGGACATTGACCGCGACACCTGGAAGGTTGATGCCTTTGTTGTTCGAGACCGCCCCTCCCACTAGGACCTCCGTGCGCACGCGAACGCCGTCGGTTTCGAGAACGCGCAAGTCGATTTTGCCGTCATCAATCAACAGCATGTCCCCGGGTGCGACGTCCTGCGGCAAGCCCTTGAAGGTCGTGCTGCAGATGTCCTTGGTTCCCTCGATGTCTTCGGTGGTGATGGTGAAAATGTCGCCCTTGGTCAAATCATGAGGCCCGTCCGCAAATTTTCCGAGTCGAATCTTGGGACCTTGAAGGTCGACGAGCACGGCGACCGGCTTTCCGACGTCGGCCGCAGCCTTCCGCACGTGCGCGTACACCGCCTCGTGTACGTCGTAAGAACCGTGACTCAGGTTTAGCCGGGCGACATCTACGCCAGCTTCAATAATCGCTCGGATGGTGTCGTACGTGTTCGTTGCCGGTCCAAGGGTGGCAACAATTTTGGCGCGTCTCATGATTTCCTTTGTCGTTGTGTCTGCGTTAGAAGTGTATCGGCGCGTCATTAGCGGTAACGGGCGATGGAAGCGGAGTCTGTCCCCGAAGATACTCGTCGGTACGCGCCGCCACGGCACGACCCTCGGCGATCGCCCACACGATGAGCGATGCGCCGCGACCTGCGTCTCCGGCGACGAAAAGTCCGGGCACGTTCGTGTCGTACGAACTTTCCCGTTCGAGCGTGCCGCGTCCTGAGAGCGAGACTCCCAATTGTTCGACAAGAGACCCAGCGTCAGCACCCGCATATCCGAGGGCAAGGAGCACGACATCGACGGGGATTGTTCGTTCGGTTCCCGCCTTGGGGCGTCGACCGCCATCGAAATACTCGGTTTCCGCCACGACGAGACCGGTCACGTTGTCGTCGGCGTCTCCCACGAACTCGACCGTCGACGCAAGATACACCCGCTCACCGCCCTCTTCGTGTGCACTCTGAACTTCGAACAGTGTCGGCGTCATCGGCCAGGGCTGTGTCGGTGGACGACCAATCGGTGGAGTCGCGCCGATCGCGAGCGTGGTGACACTGCGCGCTCCCTGACGCAGAGCGGTACCGAGACAATCGGCTCCCGTGTCGCCACCTCCCAGGATGATGACGTTCTTTCCGCTCACATCGATGTGGCTGTCCGAGTTCTCCCCCGCCACCGCCCGATTAGCGGGAACCAAATAGTCCATCGCGTGATGGATTCCGTGAAGTTCTCGACCGGGAATCGCCAAGTCGCGTCCGATTGGTGCACCAGTGGCCACGATGACCGCGTCGTACCGTTCGTACAGATCAGTCCAGCTCAAATCAACACCGACTGTGATGCCAGTGCGAAAACGCGTGCCTTCCTCTTCCATCTGGGCAATCCGACGGTCGATGTGGTGTTTTTCCATTTTGAAATCGGGGATCCCGTAACGCAATAGTCCCCCCACGCGGTCGTCGCGCTCGTACACCGCGACCGTGTGACCGACACGGGTCAGTTGCTGCGCTGCGGCCAGTCCCGCAGGCCCCGAACCGACAATCGCAACCGTCTTACCCGTGAGACGATCCGGCAGCACCGCCGTGATGAAGCCCTTCTCCCAGGCTGTGTCGATGATCGCCAACTCGGATTGCTTGATCGTGACGGCGGGCTGATTGATTCCCAACACGCACGAACTCTCACAGGGTGCGGGACAGAGCCGTCCAGTGAATTCCGGGAAGTTGTTGGTCGCGTGAAGACGTTCGCTCGCTCCGCGCCAGTCGCCGCGGGTGACGAGGTCGTTGAACTCGGGGATCAAGTTGCCGAGCGGACAGCCGTGGATGCAAAACGCCACGCCACAGTCCATGCATCGACCCGCCTGACGCTCAATCTGGCCCGATTCTCGCTCCTCGTAAACTTCTTTCCAGTCCCGAAGACGAATCGCGACCGGTCGTCGCGCCGGGGTTTGGCGCGACGTCTCGTTTAAGAATCCCCGCGGGTCAACCACCGGTCACCTCCAGAATCTCATCCCAGACGATGGCACCGTCCGGGTCCACACCCAAGTCGATAGCCCGCTGTCGAATCTCAGTAACCCTTCGGAAATCGCGCGGTGTGATGGCGGTGAGTCGCCCTCGGGTCGTTTCCCACTCATCCAACAACGCGCGGGCGTGCGCTGAATTCGTCTCCGTCACATGGGTGACGAGCAGGTCGCGAGCCACCGCGGCGTCTCGGTCCGACAGTGACGTCAATTCCAGTTCACCCGCGATGAGAGCCTGTTGGTTCACGAGGTCACGGTTGAGGTCAAGAACGAAAGCGTATCCGCCACTCATTCCGGCACCGATGTTCCGCCCGGTGGCTCCGAGGATCAGGACGACGCCGCCCGTCATGTATTCGAGAGCATGATCGCCAACACCTTCGACCACGGCGGTTGCGCCGGAGTTTCGCACCGCGAAGCGTTCCCCAACGAGCCCGGCAATGTACATCTCGCCACTCGTGGCTCCGTAGCCCACGACGTTGCCGGCGATGATGTTGAGGTGGGACGGGAAAGTTGACTCGAGCGGGTGTCGAAGCGTAATCCGACCGCCACTCAAACCCTTCCCGACGTAATCGTTGGCGTCACCCGTGAGCCTTAACGTAATCCCCCGCGGCACGAATGCTCCGAGTGACTGTCCGGCCGAACCCTCGAGTGAAATGTCTATCGTGTTGTCTGGCAACCCGTGTTCGCCGTGCGCCTTCGTGAGTTCGTGACCAAGCATGGTTCCGATCGCGCGATCGGTGTTTCGGACGGGCACCGACAGGGAAACCGCGGAGCCATCTACGAGAGAAGACCGCGCATCCCCAATGAAAACGTGATCGATGTGCGATTCAAGCTGGTGGTCCTGCCCGGTGACGTTGTAACGGGGCGCTTCGGCGTCAAAGATGGGCCCGCGCAAAATTGGGTCGAGGTTCAGACCGTCCGTCTTCCAGTGGCTCACCGCGCGGTCCACGTCAAGGATGTCACGCTGGCCAATCGCCTCCGCCACCGAGCGGAAACCGAGGCTGGCCAAGATTTCCCTGACCTCCTCGGCGATGTACTCGAAGAACGTCTCGACGAACTCGGGCTTTCCCGTAAAACGCTCGCGGAGCAACGGGTTCTGCGTGGCGACTCCGACCGGGCAGGTGTCAAGATGGCAGACGCGCATCAAGATACACCCGCTCACAACCATCGGGGCGGTCGCGAAACCGAATTCCTCCGCGCCAAGCAGCGCAGCGATGACGACGTCGCGACCCGTTTTCATCTGACCATCGACCTGTAGCACAATACGTCCGCGCATGTCGTTGAGCATCAGCGTCTGTTGGGCTTCGGCGAGACCCAATTCCCACGGGGTTCCTGCGTGTTTGAGGGACGACAGCGGACTCGCGCCAGTTCCGCCGTCGTGACCAGAGATCAGAATAACGTCGGCCTTCGCTTTGGCGACGCCGGCCGCAACGGTACCGACGCCGGACTCGGACACCAGCTTGACGTGAATTCGCGCGGCGGGATTCGACCTCTTCAGGTCAAAAATCAATTGCTTGAGATCCTCGATTGAATAGATGTCGTGGTGTGGCGGCGGCGAAATCAGCCCCACGCCCGGCGTTCCCTTGCGCGTCTCGGCGATCCAGGGGTAGACCTTGTTTGCGGGAAGTTGACCTCCCTCGCCGGGTTTCGCACCCTGTGCCATTTTGATTTGAATGTCGTCGGCGTGCGTGAGGTACAGGCTCGTCACACCGAAGCGCCCGCTTGCGACCTGTTTAATCGCGCTCCGTCGCTCAGGATCGAGTAGTCGTTCGACGGATTCACCGCCCTCTCCCGTGTTGGATCGAGCACCAAGCCGGTTCATCGCGACGGCGAGCGTTTCGTGCATTTCGGCAGAGATAGCGCCGTAGGACATTGCTCCGGTCGAAAAGCGCGCAATGATGCTCGACGCCGGCTCAACCTCCTCCAACGGAATCGCCGGCCGGGTCGCCGCAAAACGGAACAGCCCGCGCAGAGTCATCAATCGCTCGGCTTGTTCATCGACAGCGGCGGTGTATTGACGAAAAATGTCATAGCGCTTTTCGCGAGTTGCGTGTTGGAGTTTGAACACCGTCTCGGGGTTGAACAGGTGCGGCGGCCCGTCTCGTCTCCAGGAATACTCGCCGCCGGTCGGCAATACTTGGTGAAAAGCTCGTGCGTCCCCGTAGGCACGCTCGTGACGAAGTCTGTTTTCTTCGGCGATGATGTCCATAGAAACGCCACCGAGAATGCTGGTGACACCCGAGAAGTATCGATCGACAAATTCTTGACTGAGTCCAACCGCTTCGAACGCCTGAGCAGCGGCGTAGGACGCGACCGTTGAAATCCCCATCTTCGACATCGTCTTGAGGACACCCTTGCCCAAACCGTAAATGATGTTGCTCACCGCTTTTTCGGGTGTCACACCCGTCACGCGTCCCGTGCGAACTAACAATTCGGCGGTTTCCATCGCTAGGTAGGGGTTGATAGCCGAAGCGCCGAAGCCAATCAATGTGGCAACGTGGTGCACCTCACGGACATCGCCAGCCTCCACGATGAGCGAGGATTGCATCCGTCGCCCAGAGCGAATGAGGTGGTTATTGATCGCCGAGAGCATCAGAAGCGACGGAATGGGCGCGAGATCCTTGTCCGAGTCACGGTCACTCAACACCACGAACATTGCTCCTGCATCCAGGGCTCCATCGACCTCAACACACATCTGTTCGATGCGACGCTCCATCGCCTGTGCTCCAGCGTCAATCGGATACAGTCCCGAAACGACGTGGGTGACCGAGCGCCCGTCTTCCTCGAGGTGGATGATTTTGGCCAGTTCATCGTTATCAATCACCGGGAATGTCAGCGACACCTGTCGCGCGTGTTCGGGTGTTGCGCCAAGGAGGTTTCGCTCGGGGCCAAGACCAACGTGCAACGACGTCACAATTTCTTCGCGAATTGAATCGAGGGGCGGGTTCGTCACCTGAGCGAATTGCTGGGTGAAGTAGTCGAACAACAAGCGCGGGCGGTCCGACAGGACCGCGACCGGGGTGTCACTGCCCATCGCTCCGAGAGGCTCTGCACCGCCCTGCGCCAACGGTGCAATCAGGACGCGCACTTCCTCTTCGGTGTATCCGAACGTTTTCTGCCGACGATGCACCGAAGGCGCGGTGTGAATGATGTGTTCGCGCCACGGCAACTCTTCCAGGACGATTTCGTTGTCGCTCGACCACTGTCCCCAGGGTTCACGCGACGCGATGTCGTTCTTGATTTCATCATCGTCAAGGATCCTGCCCTCTTCGGTGTCTACGAGAAACATTCGCCCTGGTTGGAGTCGGCCCTTCCGCACAATTTTTGCGGGGTCCACATCAAACACACCGATTTCGGATGCCAACACGACAAGACCGTCGTCCGTCACAAGATAGCGCCCGGGGCGAAGTCCGTTGCGGTCGAGCGTTGCGCCGGCGATTCTTCCGTCCGAAAACGCGAGCGCGGCAGGCCCGTCCCACGGTTCCATCATCGACGAATGAAATCGATAGAAGTCGCGCCGGGTCGGGTCCATCGCAGCGTCGTTTTCCCATGCCTCGGGGACCATCATCATGATCGCGTGCGGCAACGATCTGCCGGCCAGTTCGAGCAATTCCACCACCTCGTCAAAGGACGCAGAGTCACTTCCGCCTTCCGTGACGATGGGAAAAATTTCGCTCAGGTCACCGAGAAGTGGTGATGCCAGTTGCGACTGTCGGGCGCGCATCCAATTCCGATTGGCGTTGATCGTGTTGATTTCACCGTTGTGCGCGATGTATCGGAATGGCTGGGCGAGCGACCAGGACGGGAAGGTGTTGGTGGAAAATCGGGAGTGGACGAGCGCGAGTTTCGACTCCATGCGTTCGTCCGAAAGGTCGGGAAAGAACGGTTCGAGTTGCAGAGTCGTGACCATACCCTTGTACACAACAGTCCGAGACGACAACGACGGGAAATAAGTCCCCGTTTCGCGCTCGGCTCGTTTGCGCAGTCGAAAGGTTTTTCGGTCGAGATCGATCCATGATGCAGTACCCGCAATGTCCGTCACCACAATCTGCTCGAATGCGGGCATCACGTCGCGCGCCAATTCACCGAGGTGCTCGGGGTTCGTCGGAACAGTTCTCCAACCCACGACCTGAAGGCCCTCCGATACGGCAATCGATTCGACGCGCGCTTTTTCGGCTCCGCGTTCCTTGTCGTCCCTCGGAAGGAAAGCCATGCCGACGGCGTATCCGCCGACGGGCGGAAGGTCGAACGGCAGCACCGCACGGAAAAACGAATCGGGAGTCTGTATCTGGATTCCCGCGCCATCGCCCGTTCCGGCGTCGGACCCTACAGCGCCGCGATGCTCGAGGTTACGCAAACTGGACAGAGCAATGTCGATGATGTCGTGTCCCGCGGTGCCTCGCATTGTGGCGACCAACGCAAAGCCACACGAGTCTTTTTCCCGCGCCGGGTCATACAGCCCCGTCTGATCCGGGACAGAACCGAATCGACGAAATGAGTTCACCACAATTCCATGTCCTTCCTCGCGAGGGACGACACTGGCCCATGGATGACAACGTGACGCTTCTAGCGCGAGGTGCTTGTGGCTCCTGGTCGCGGTTTTGAGGTTTCGGCTTCGACGGCGAGTTCCTCTGCGGTATAGGTGCTTGTAGCTCCAACCTTATCGTCTGAACTCGGTTCTCGACCAGCCACATAGGCGCCTGGTTCAATCCCCGGGTGTCGGCGGGCTTGGACGTACAAAATAATCAAGCCGAGCAGAATCGCGGCGAAGGCCGCCCAGACGTTCACGCGGATACCGAGGAACGACTCGCTGGGGTCGAGTCGGATTGTTTCGATGGCCGCACGCCCTAAGCCGTACCACAGGAGGTACACCGCGAAGGCGCGTCCCCACTGCAGCGCAAATCGCCGTCCAGCCCAGATGATGACAACTGCACCGGCAAAATTCCATAGTGCTTCGTACAGGAAAGTCGGGTGGAACAGAGTGTCCGGCCCCAAGCCCAATGGAAAAGCTGGGTTCGACGCGTCGATTTCGAGTCCCCACGGCAGGTCCGTTGGACCACCGAAGAGTTCTTGGTTGAAGTAGTTTCCGAAACGCCCAATCCCCTGGGCAACAATCAGCCCCGGGGCAATCGCATCGAGCAGCGCGGTGAAGCGCAAGCCGCTCATTCGGCAGCCGACCCACCCGCCGACCGCTCCGAAAATCAGCGCACCGAAGATTGCGAGTCCGCCCTCCCACACGTAGAACACCGTCATGATGTCCTGTCCTGCAAAATAATCCGCGGGATGCGTGAGGACGTGGTACGCGCGACCGCCAATGATGCCAAATGGGATGGCGAACAACGAGATGTCCAGGATGAGCCACGACTCGACACCGCGCGCAACGAGACGGCGATTGGTGATAATAAGACCCACCACGATTCCAAGCAAGATGCACAGGGCATATGCGTGAATCGTCAGATCAAAAGTTGCCCAGTCGGCTCCAAGGCTCCGGAGCCATTCTCCGATTCGAAACGCCTGCCACTCGGTGGGAGGGGACGGGATGCTTGCGAGGTTCACGAGTTTCCTTTCATCGAATCTCAGCCTATTCGGCTCGAGCGACAAGCCCCGACGCGAGTTCGAGTGTCGCGGCGGTCAGTCCTTCGGTTCCACCTGAGGTCAATGCGGAGACGAGGTGGGATCCGACGATCGCACCTTCGGCATAGTGTGTGACCGATGTGACCTGGGCTCCCGATGAGATTCCAACGCCCACGCAGACGCGAGGCGCACCGACAGACTTAAGCCGTTCGACCAGGACTCGTGCGGCCTGATCGACGTCCGACCGAGCACCCGTGATTCCCATGGTCGATACCGCGTAGACAAAACCGCGGGAGTGTGCCACGGCGGCGGCCAATCGTTCGGTTGAGGACGACGGCGCTGCCAGAAAAACGCGGTCCAGTTCGTGCGCGTCCGATGCAACCAGCCAGTCCGATGCCTCGTCCGGAATGAGGTCGGGGGTGATGAGTCCCGCTCCGCCGGCCGCCTTGAGGTCGCGGGCGAAACGGTCAACGCCGTACTGGATGACGGGATTCCAATAGGTCATCACGAGAATCGGAGTGGAAACTTTCGCCGTCACCGCACGAATGATGTCGAACAACTGGGTCAGTCGAAAACCGCTCTCGAGCGACGCGTTCGTCGCTTTCTGAATGACGACCCCGTCCATCACGGGGTCGGAGTACGGAACACCCAGTTCGATGATGTCCACGCCCGACTCGGCAAGCGCGATGAGAGCCTCGATCGATGCGGGGACCGAGGGAAAGCCCGCCGGCAGATAGCCAATCAGGACTCCCCGGCCGGACGCAGCGGCGCGATCGATGACGTTCTCGACCGCGGAGGTCATGCTGTTGGACCAATCAAACCGAAGTAACGGGCAGCTGTCTCCATGTCCTTATCGCCGCGACCCGAATTGTTCACGAGAACGATGTCGTCGGGTGCGAGCGTGCGCGCAATATCGAGAGCGCCGGCCAGGCCGTGGGCGGTTTCGATGGCGGGGATTATTCCTTCGGTGCGGGACAGGTCCCACATTGCTTGCATCGCTTGGGCATCCGTAATTCCGTGATAAACGGCCCGACCGCTGTCGCGCAGCCACGCGTGTTCGGGTCCGATTCCGGGGTAGTCCAGACCCGCCGAAATGGAGTGGGACTCGACCGTCTGCCCGTCCTCGTCCTGCAACACATACGTCTTTGCGCCGTGCAACACACCGGGGCGACCGCGACCAAGTGTCGCAGCGTGTCGCGGAGTGTCCATGCCATCACCCGCTGCTTCGAATCCGTACAGCGCGACATCGTCGTCGAGGAAGGCGTGAAAGATCCCCATCGCGTTGGAACCACCACCGACACAGGCCACGACCGCGGTGGGCAGTCGACCTTCGGTCGCGAGCAGTTGCTCGCGCGACTCGACACCGATGATCGAGTGGAAGTCGCGGACCATGACCGGGAACGGGTGTGGTCCCGCCACGGTGCCCAACAAATAGTGGGTCGATTCGACGTTCGCCACCCAGTCACGCATCGCTTCATTGATGGCATCTTTGAGCGTCCGTGAACCGTTTGTGACGGCGACGACCTCAGCGCCCAGGAGCTTCATTCGTGCAACGTTGAGCGCCTGTCGTTCCGTGTCCACCTCGCCCATGTACACCACGCAGGACATTCCCATCAGGGCTGCGGCGGTGGCCGTCGCAACACCGTGTTGTCCCGCGCCGGTCTCGGCGATCAGTCGAGACTTGCCGATTTTCTTGGCCAACAGGGCCTGTCCGAGAACATTGTTGATTTTGTGGGAACCCGTGTGGTTGAGATCTTCGCGCTTGAGCAGAATTCGCGCCCCGCCCGCGAGCGCGGCGAACCGAGACACTTCGGTGATGATGGACGGCCGCCCCGAGTAGGAACGGTGAAGTTCGGCTAGTTCCGCCTGGAACATGGGGTCGTTCTTCGCTGCACGGTACGCAGCATCCAGTTCGTCCAACGCGGCAATCAGCGATTCGGGGACAAACCGCCCTCCGAACTCACCGAAGTACGGGCCTTGTTCGCTGCGTAATGACATCACGCCACCTTCCTGAAATCGTGGACAGTTTGCTGGGCGTTTGGCGACGTCACGAGCGCTTCGCCGACGAGAACTCCATCGGCACCGCTTGCGCGGTAGGCACGAACGTCATCGATCGTTTGCACAGCGGACTCGGCAACAGATATCGCGTCCGAGGGAATCAAGTCATACACCGAGGCAAACAGAGTGCGATCTAGTTCGAAGGTGGTGAGATCGCGAGCATTCACTCCGATGAGTCGCGATCCAATGTCAGCGGCCCGCCGAACCTCGTCCGCCGAATGGGTTTCCACGAGCACCGACAGGTTCAGTTCATGGGCGAACGTGTACAGCCGTTCCAAGAGTGCTTGCTCGAGCGCTGCGACGATGAGCAGCACAATATCGGCGCCGTGTGCGCGAGCCTCCAAAATCTGATACTCCTCGGCGATGAAGTCTTTGCGTAACAGCGGTGCGGATACCCGGTCGCGAATCGCATCGAGGTCGTCAAGCGACCCTCCGAACCTGCGCTGTTCGGTTAACACCGAAATCGCATCGGCACCGCCTGCGACGTATTGGGCTGCCAGGTCGGGCGCGTCCGTGATTTCGGCCAATGTGCCCTTCGATGGGCTTGCTCTCTTTATCTCGGCGATAAGTCGGATGTGGGAGGCGGGAGCGAGTGCGGAATACGCGTCGGCGGGTTGTGGCGAGCGTAGCGCGCGTCGTTCAATCTCGGCGAGCGAAACGTTCTCACGTCTCGTTGCCGCATCGTCCAATGCGCCTGCGGTCAACGCGTCGAGCACGACTAGTGCGAGGCCTTCGTTGAGGCACCGTCGACGCCGAAACCGGCTTTGGCCATGAGTGTTCCGACGATGGGTCCCACCACTAACAGCGACGCCGACGCCCAGACGAACGCGGGCATATCAAGCCAGAAGAAGAGAGTGCCTGCCGATACTCCGACAATCATGATGATCACCGTTGTCCACGCCGCCGGGGACGAACCGTGGCCGGGGTCGTATTCGTCGTTCATGTCCGTGCCTCCTGCCCCTATTCTAGCGCGGAGCGCAGGGTGTTCGCCGCGGCGATTGCGCGAAGCGGTGCGGCTGCTTTGGCGCCCGTTTCGTCGAATTCCGATTCGGCGTCGGAATCCGCGACAATCCCCGCCCCTGCCTGCACGGAAGCAACACCCTGCGCGAGGACTGTTGTTCGAATGGCGATCGCGAGGTCGGAATCACCGGCGAACCCGATATAGCCGACCACTCCACCGTAAACACCTCGTCCGACCGGTTCGAGCGCATCGATGATTTCGAGTGCCCGCGGTTTTGGTGCGCCGGACAGTGTTCCCGCGGGAAACGTTGCACGAAAGACATCAACCGGCGTCATGCCGGGCGCAACATCACCTTCGACGCTCGACACGAGGTGCATGATGTGCGAAAAGCGTTCGATGTTCATGAACTCCGTGACCGCGACAGAACCCGGCACGCAGACCCGCGAAAGATCGTTGCGGGCCAGATCAACGAGCATGAGGTGTTCGGCCCGCTCCTTCTGGTCGGCGAGGAGGTCATCGGCCAATTGGCTGTCTCGCTCTGGTGTATCGCCGCGGGGGCGGCTACCAGCGATGGGGTGACTAAACACGCGTCCTTCGGTCACCTTGACCAGCGCCTCGGGAGAAGACCCGACAACAGCGAAAACCTCGCCCGACGTGGTTTCGAGGCTCAGCAGATACATGTACGGCGACGGGTTGAGCGCCCGCAGCATCCGATACACGTCGACACTCGATGCGACCAACGGTGTGTCGAACCGCTGCGACACAACGACCTGAAAAACGTCACCGTCGCGAATGAACTTCTTGGCAACGTCGATAGAGTCGAGAAAATCGTTCTTTGTGGTGCGCGCAGTCGGTTCGACCGTCATTGACTCGGGCGGACTCAACGGCTCAAGAATCAGTTCGGTGCGCAACCGCCCGACAATGTCGTCAAGACGGCGACCAGCCGCTTCCCAGTCGTCGTCAGAGCGTTCCGACACGAGAACGGCGGTGGAGATGTGTAGGAGAGACGTCTTGTGGTCGAAAACGAGCAGGTCGCGAACAAACAGCATTGATTGGCCCGGAACACCCGATTCGTCAGTGGGCGCATCCGGAAGATGTTCAATTTCGCGAATTGTGTCCCAACCCAAATAACCCACCAAACCGCTCGTGAGTGGGGGTAAATCGGTCGATGCCGGCGAGGCCCATCGTGCATACAGCGCGTCCAGGGCGTCGAGGCGAAGAGCTGGTACAGCCCCGCCAAATGCGGCGGACTCGGACAAACCGTAGTCCAACCACACCGAGTGGTCATTGTCCTCGGTCAAACAACCCCATGCCGACAACCCGACAAAGGAATAGCGCGACCAGATGCCTCCCTGCTCGGCAGATTCGAGCAAAAACGTCCCGGGTGCGCCGTTGGTGAGGTGTGAATACAGGGCAACCGGCGAGACGCCATCGATGAACACTGTTCTGAGAACGGTGACGACCGGTCCCGCCGCGACGGCGGCATCGAACTCGGCCCGCGTCGTGGTCACGACAGCGCCTCATCGTCCGCGACGAAACAACTCGTCGAGCCCGTGTGACAGGCGGGACCGTTCTGATCGACAGCGACCAAGAGGGCATCACCGTCGCAGTCCGCGGTGATCGAGACGAGCCGCTGGGTGTTTCCCGAGGTGTCCCCTTTTCGCCAGTATTCGTCTCGGGAACGGCTCCAGAATGTCACGCGACCCTCGGCTCGTGTTCGTCGCACAGCCTCGGCATTCATATAGGCGACCATCAAGACCTCACGGGTGTCGTGTTGTTGAACCACGGCCACCACCAGACCGTCCGGTCCAAACTTGACGTCGTCGATGTTCACGATCTCACCTCGAATCCTTCCGCGCGGATTGCCCCCTTGACGTCGCCGATGGTGACCTCATCCGTGTGAAAAACGCTCGCAGCCAACACAGCGTCCGCACCGGCACGGACGGCAGGCGCGAAGTCCGACAATCGCCCCGCACCACCCGACGCAATCAACGGAACGCGGGCAACGGCTCGAACCGCCGAAATGAGGTCGAGATCGAAACCGCCCCGCGTTCCGTCGGCATCAATGGAATTGACCAACAACTCACCCGCTCCCCGATTGACCACCTCGACAGTCCAGTCCACCACATCGACCTCTGTTCGTGTACGACCTCCGTGTGTCGTGAGAACCCAGCCACTATTGCTCGACGACGAACGGGCAACATCGAGAGACACGACGAGAACCTGAGCACCGAACCGTTCGGCTATCTCGTCGATCAGACCGGGCCGTGCAATCGCCGCAGAACTCACGCTGATCTTGTCGGCACCGTGCCCCAACAAACGTGCCACGTCCTCCGTCGAACGGATCCCGCCTCCCACCGTCAGGGGAATGAAGAGTGTCTCTGCAGTGCGCTCGACGATGTCGTACATCGTCGTGCGATTTTCGATGGTCGCGGTAACGTCCAGAAAGGTCAACTCATCCGCGCCCCCTGCGAAATAGTGCGTCGCTCGCTCAACAGGGTCACCGGAATCGCGCAGATTCTCGAAGTTGACGCCCTTGACGACACGACCGTTGGCGACATCGAGACAAGGAATCACCCGAACCGCGAGCGTCATCAGATTCGAGCCGCGTGAATGGCGCTCACCAGAATGGCGCGGGCCCCCAACTCGTAGAGTTCGTCCATGACGTGGTTCATCTGCGAGTGGGGCACCATAACCCGGACTGCGACCCAATCGGGATCGCGCAGTGGCGAAATGGTCGGAGATTCGAGGCCCGGCGTGATGGCGCTGGCAGCATCCACGAGTGAAACGGGCAGGTCGTAATCCATCAGAACGAACTGACGAGCCACGTTCACGCCAGCCAACCGGCGCCGCAAAACGTCGATGCCCGCGACCGCCGGGTTCGCCGAAATGAGCACCGCGACGGACTCGAGAATGACCGGACCGAAGATCTCCAGTCCCTGACTCCTCAGTGTGGAACCCGTTGACACAACGTCGGCAATTGCGTCCGCGACACCGAGGCGAATGGCCGATTCGACGGCTCCGTCGAGCTGAACCAACGTGGCGGAAACATTGTGGGTCGCGAGAAAATTGTTGACAAGAGTGGAGTAGGACGTCGCGACCCGAACGCCATCCAAATCCTTCACAGAACTAAAGGCCCCCGGCAAACCCGCGAAGCGAAACGTTGACTCCCCGAAACCCAACTCGTCGAGTTCCGCTGCGTCGCTCGTCGAATCGAGGAGCAGATCACGACCCGTGATTCCGACATCGAGAGCACCCGACCCGACGTATGTCGCAATGTCGCGCGGGCGCAGATAGTAGAACTCAACACCGTTGGGCTCATCGATAACGTGTAACGAGCGCGGATCGCGACGACCGACGTATCCGGCTTCCGCTAACATCTCGGTCGCAATTTCGGACAGTATCCCCTTGTTGGGAATGGCGACCTTGAGCACGATATTCCTTTGCGTTAGAGGGTCGCGTAAACATCGTCGAGTGTGATGCCACGAGCGACCATGAGGACCTGTAGGTGGTAGAGCAACTGCGAGATTTCTTCGGCGGTCTCGGCGGACGATTGATATTCCGCAGCCATCCAGACTTCGGCGGCTTCTTCGACGATCTTTTTACCGATCGCGTGCACTCCCTCGTCGAAGAGTAAAACGGTGCCGCTACCGGTCGGCCTCTCTGCCTGAACAACGAGAAGTTCCGAATACAGTTGGTCGAAAGTTTTCACTGTCCAATCGTAACCGTCTAGCGAACCGCCAAAAGATCGATGACGAACACGAGGGTCTGGCCCGACAGACGGTGTCCCCCGCCCGCAGGACCGTACGCCCACTCCGGCGGACACACCAACTTTCGGCGACCGCCGACCTTCATTCCGGGAATGCCCTCCTGCCATCCGCGAATCAGCCCGTTCAAGGGGAACTCGATGCTCTCGCCACGATTCCACGAGGCGTCGAACTCGTCGCCCTCGAATGTGACTCCGAGGTAGTGGACCTCAACGGTCGCCCCGGGCTCGGCTGCCTCGCCGGCACCAACGGTGACGTCCTCGATGACGAGTTCGGTCGGCTCGGGCCCCAGTGTCGGTTCAATCTCCGGCTTTTCCATGGCGCTCCTATCGGTGTGAGTGGTCCCGGGCAATTCTACGGAGGTTCTCCACGGCGAGCGAGGCGTTGTCCGTGCCGTATACCGCCGACCCCGCCACGAAGGTGTCGGCACCCGCTTCGGCCGCCAATTCGATCGTCTGATCGGTCACCCCGCCATCCACCTGAATCCAGAACTCGGTTCCCGTCGAAGCACGGAAGGCTGCGACCTCACGCACCTTATTCAATTGTGATTCCATGAATGCCTGCCCCCCGAACCCCGGTTCCACAGTCATCACCAAAATCTGGTCAAAATGGTGCGCGATGTCGATGATCTCCGCGAACGGCGTGCCGGGTTTGAGCGCAAGCCCCACGCGGGCACCGATGTCTCTAACTCGCTGGGCGGTCGCAACCGGGTCTGTGGTGGCTTCAACGTGAAGGGTGATCGATTCCGCGCCCTGTTCGGCATAACCCGGAGCCCACGTGTCCTGGTCAGCAATCATCAAGTGAACATCCAGCGGTATCGGTGAGGTCGCCTTGATGCGCTCGACCATTTGTGGTCCAAAGGTGAGGTTCGGGACAAAGTGGTTGTCCATCACGTCAACGTGCACGAAGTCGGCGTTGTCGATTCGAGATAATTCCTGCTCGATGTTGGCGAAATCGGCACTGAGAATGCTCGGATTGATTCGAACCGTCATGCTCGTCAGGCTACCGTGTTCGACGAATCAGCTGCACGAACATCGCGTCCGTGTGGTGCCGATGGGGGTACAACTGCACCGCCGTTCCACGCGTTGCGCCGGCGAGAGACGGAGCAATCCGCGTCATGACTGCGACGGTGTCGATTGCCTCCGCGTGAGGGTTTCGTGCCAACACCCATCGCACCAAGTCGACCGTTTCCGCAGTCAGCGGCGAGCATGTCACATACGCAACCACCCCGCCCACCACTACCGCACCGAGAGCGGCACTCAGCAACTCCCGTTGCAGGGCGACGAGATCCGGGACGTCATCGAGGCTCTTGCGCCATCGCGACTCGGGACGTCGCCGCAGCGCGCCCAAACCTGTACACGGCGCATCCACCAGGATTCTGTCGAACGCACCCGGGTTAGCGGCGCACAGTTCACGTCCATCCGTCACCGATATCGTCACTCCGTCGACAAACGGGGCTATCGAGCGACGCACCAACTCCGCGCGGTGCGGTTGCAGTTCGTTGGCCACGAGTTCGATTGACGCGGGTACCGCGTACGCCGCCAATACCGCGGTTTTCCCGCCCGGCCCTGCGCACAGATCGAGCCACCGTTCGCCAGATTGCACCGGCATTGCGGCGACGAGGGTCAGAGCGGCGAGTTGCGAGCCCTCGTCCTGAACACGAACCGTTCCCTCACTCACCCCGTCGATAGCGACGAGAGACCCGCCCTGTGACGTGAAGCCGTAGGGCGACAACGCCGTCGCGACCGCGCCGGCCGGTTTCGACGCGACACCGGGCAGTGCTATCAGTGTCGGGACCGGAGGATCGTTGTTTGCGGCGAGCAACTGGTCGACCTCGAGTTCACCAACAAGTGCGATGTACTCGTCGACGATCCACTGCGGGTGGGACCAGAGTGTCGCCCGCATCGACGTTTTCGTTCCCCGGTTTCCAATGACCTCGTGCCATTCGGTCCCCGAACGCGAAGAGACGGCACGGAGAATCCCGTTCACAAACCCCGTCGCACGGCGAAAACGTTTCTTCGCCTGTGTGACCCATTCGTTGACGATGTGAGGCGGTTCGTCCCGAATGACCAACTCGAAGGACGCCAAACGCAACAGGTCACGTACTCCCGCGTCGACACGGTGGAGTGAGCCCGTGACGCACTGCTCGAGGATTGCATCGAGGTAACCCCTCCACCGCTGTGTTCCGTAGGTCAGGTCGGTTGCGTGACCCGCGTCCCGGGAACTCAGGCGTGCAGCGCGAATCGCATTGGGGAGCACCAGGTTCGCGTAGGCATCATCCGTGCGAATCAACGTGGTGACGTCCAACGCGACGTCGCGAGCGGTCGTCACGCGAACACAATCGGAGTTCGAAGCCCTCGACCCCAATCAGCGGCGGCTATGGTGGGTTTGCCGGGAGGCTGCACTTCGATCAACTCGATGGTCGAATCACCGGTGCCGACGAACACGCCCGACAGAGTGACGTTCACGTGTCCGCGGGGAAGAATCGAGCCGTCTCCCGCCTTCGCACGAATGATTCCGAACGGTTCGCCCGCCACGGTCGTAAACGCTCCCGGTTCCCGAGTTACCGCTCGGATCTTGTGACGAATGACGGCGGAGGGCTCGGACCAGTTGATTCGTCCGTCCTCACGCACAAAGCGCGGTGCGAAACTCGCGCGCCCAACCTGAGGCTGAGGCAACAAGTTTCCAGCGTGAATCTGTCGAGCCACCGCGACCAGATCAGCCGTCGTATCGTTCGCGATTCTCGTCAGCGCGTCCGACGCCGTTTCTTCTGCCTCAAACGGTATTTCGCGGGAAACGAAAACGGGACCGGCATCGAGTTCCGCGACCAATCCGAAAATCGAAATTCCCGTGCTCTCGCGTCCGTCCCACAGCGCCCGTTGGAGCGGCGCTGCGCCGCGATACTCGGGCAGTACCGAAAAGTGAACATTGATCCATCCGTGAGTTGGTCGCGACAACAGTCGGTCCGGAATCATTCCGCCGTAGGCCACCACGATTCCCAGATCGACGTCAGGAATGTCGATGTCACGCAGCGAGTTCGCTTTAATGGTCGTCAGATCGAGCTGTTCGGCTTCCCTCGCCACGGCCGTCGGCGTCACCACCCGTTTTCGGCCAACCGGTGAGTCCTCGCGCGAGATGACCGCAGCGACGGTGAATCCGGAGCCGTGGAGCGCGCGCAGGTAGGGAACCGCAACCTCGGGGCTACCGGCGAAGACGACGCGCATGCTCATGACGCCATTGTTTCAGTCTTCGTCGAGTTCATCGAAAATCGACAGGTCGTCACAGTGAACGCGAAGTGTGCTCGCTCCGGAAGTAATCAGGTGGGCGCGAATTCCCGCAATCACGTTGGGTGCAGCACGGTAATCGGCAAACACGACTATCCGAAAGGAGTCCCGGTCGGGTGCCGGCCCGATGATTCGGTGTCCCGTCACCTCGGCGAGTTCGCGGACGGCTTGTAGTTCGATGATGGAGCCGCGGACAGCAATCGCCCTCGTCGCGGGCGGAAACCCGAGAGCGCGTCGTTCGCGTAGTTCCGTGGCCACTACGTCCTCCCACTGGTTTGACGCAAACTGCGTTGCGAACAGTCCCTCCACGTTGGCGAGAACTAGTGTCCCCGACGTTGCCGCGAGACTCGCCGCGTGTCCCCACCACCGCAGACAGTTCTCGGAAGTCCGCAAACCCGGCCGTTGCAATTCCTTGTCGCCATCGACGATCAACACTGCTGCGTAACCGTCGCTGACGATGGGTTCGGCGCCGCGCGTCGAAATGACCAAGCACGGCCGCCGGGGAATCTCGAGGGTTCGGTGTTCACCGTCCGCGACAATCACCGGAACTTTCGGGAATGCACGCCCCAGCTCATCCGCGGTTCGAACCGAGCCGACCCCTGACCACGAGACCTCTCGTCCGCCACAGTGTCCGCATTTAAGACCGAGCGGCTGAGCGCCACAGACGCGGCACAAGATTGTCCCTTCGCTGTTTCCCGACAGAAGCGATCGGCATCCCGCACAGCGGTGGGGAGTTCGACACGCCGTACACACAACCTGCGGCGAGTATCCCGGTCGTGAGACCTGCACGAGCACGGGACCGACATCCAGCGCTGCGCGCACGGCACGCCAGGCAGAGCCGGGAATCCTCGCCCGCGACGAGAACTCGTCGTCGGGATTGTCATTCGCAAGCATCACCGGTGTGCGTCGTGGCCGACTCTCGGTGGGTTCGACAAACCCCAGCTCGATAAAGCGCGCAGACTCGACGGACGGGGTCGTTGACGCGAACACCAGTGTTCCCCCCTCAATCGACTGGCGCACCACCGCGGCGTCCCTCGCGTGGACGTACGGGGTGTGTGGTTCTTCGAGCAAAGGGTCCGATTCATCAACCACAATCAACAACTCGAGGTCCTGGACAGGGGCGTACACCGCGGAACGGGTGCCGATCACGACCCGAACATCACCCGCAAGGACAGACAGATAGCGCTCGTACCGTTCGGAGGGTGTGCCGGTTGAATCGAAAACGACGTGCGGAACGTCGTGAAGCGCCCGACCCAACAGAGCCAGGTCACGCCAGTCCGGCACCACCACGACCACACCGTCGCGTGCGCCGCGCACCAAATCCGCCACCTCAACCAGCGACACACGAGTCACGCCACCGGGCGTATCCGTCACTCCCGCACTCAACGCCACAACTTTGCGGGCTCCAGGGCGGACGACGGGTAATGGTCGGGGGGTGATAACCCGGTCCTTCTCCGTTCGGATGGTGCGTTTGGGGATCGCGACACGAAGAACATCCGACGCACTCCCCCCGTTTCGGTCGGCAACGGTGCGGACGAGTTGCCACAGAGCGGGGGTGAGCACAGGAACATTTCCCGAAACCGAGCCTAGGTTGGCCAGGGCCACACCCGCGTTCGATACTGTGCTGGTAGACACCACGAAGGCCGCCATTTGTCGACTGCCGCCCTTTCCCAGCGGCACGGTCACGCGGCCACCGACCACGACCTCATCCTCAATTTCTGGTGGGATCGCGTAATCGAGAAGCCTGTCCAGTCGCGGGATTGGCGACTCCAACAACACCTGCGCGACCAACCCCGGCATGGTTATCCCATTTCAGCGAGAGCGGCCCGAATGGCGTCGACCCGGTCGAGGCGCTCCCACGTGAAATTCGAACCCGTTCGCCCGAAGTGCCCGTAGGTCGCCGTTTCACGGTAGTTGCGGTTGAGCAAGTCGAGGTCGCGGATGATGGCGGCGGGGCGCAAATCAAACACCGATTCAAGAATTCGTTGGATGAGGTCAAGCGGTGCTTTTTCGGTTCCAAACGCTTCGACATAGAGACCGATTGGGTCGGCTCGTCCAATCGCATAGGCGACTTGAACCTCGAGCCGATCCGCGAGACCCGCGGCGACCGCGTTTTTCGCAACCCAGCGCAGCGCGTATGCGCCGGAACGGTCGACTTTCGATGGGTCTTTCCCGGAAAACGCTCCTCCGCCGTGGCGGGACGCGCCGCCATAGGTGTCCACAATGATTTTTCGACCGGTCAGTCCCGCGTCACTGCCGGGACCACCGTGAATGAACGACTTCGACGGGTTGACAATGCAGGTCATCGCCGACGAGTCGAGCCCTGATTCGGCGAAAACCCAATCGATCACGTGCTCGCGGATGTCGTTGGCAATCCGCTCGAGCGTGAACGGCGCTCCGTCGATGTGCTCGTCGTGTTGCGCCGACACCACCACGGTGTCGACGGTGCGGGGGGTTTGACCGTCGTATCCGATGGTCACCTGGGTTTTGCCGTCCGGCCGCAAATAGGCGATGATGCCCTGTTTTCGCACGAATTCGAGGCGTTCCGCCAGGCGGTGAGCATAAAAAATCGGTGCAGGCATGAAATCCACCGTCTCGGTGCAGGCATAACCAAACATGATTCCCTGGTCGCCCGCACCAAGTTCCTCGCCCTGAACGACCGCCTCGTTGATTTCTTTTGCCTGGTCGCCGATCGACATCATGATTCCGCAGGAATTACCGTCAAAACCCGACGCCGCCGAGTCGTATCCGATGCCGATAATCACTTCCCGCACGAGCTGGTCGATATCGACATAGCCTTCGGTCTTGATTTCGCCAGCAACGTGGATAAGCCCCCCGGAAGCGAGGCATTCGACCGCAACCTTGGCGTCCCGGTCTTGAGCGAGTACCGCGTCCAGAATCGCATCGGACAATTGGTCGCACAGTTTGTCCGGGTGTCCGCTCGTCACAGATTCGCTGGTAAAGAGTCGTAGGGTCACGGAGTGTTCACTTTCTGTCGGCTGACAAGGTCGAAGATTCGGGACGCCACGGCCATTTTGCTGCCGTTCACTGTGTCGATAACCGAACCCGCGTTGTTCAGCACCAGAGTACTCGTTGGCGCCGACCCGAAACCTTTCGACTTACCGACCACGTTGGCGACCAACAGATCGGCACCCTTGGATATCGCCTTGACCGAAGCCAGTTCCGCAAATTTCTCGTCGTCCGTTTCCGCTGCGAAACCGACCACGAACGCTCCGCTCGCCGCCGCGACGACGTCTCGAAGGATGTCGGGGTTCTCCGCGAGCACCAGCTCGGGGACTCCGTCCGACTTCTTGATCTTCTGGCTCGACGAATTCACGACTCGGAAATCCGACACTGCCGCGACCGCAAGAAAGACGTCGCACCCGTCAATTCGGTCCAACACCGCGGCGTGCATTTCGGCGGCGGTGGACACGGAGATCATGGAGATTCCGGCGGGAAGCGCCACCTCGAGGTGCGCACCGATGAGAGTGACCGCCGCTCCGCGGTCACGCGCAACTACGGCACACGCAACGCCCATGTGACCCGTCGATCGATTCCCGACGAACCTAACCGGGTCGATCGGTTCACGGGTTCCGCCGGCGGTGATGAGCACATTCATCCCCGCGAGGTCCTTCGGTTGAATCGCCGACCACACGGCGTCAACGATGTCGGATTCATCCGCTAGGCGGCCGAACCCGACGTCCCCACCCGTGAGTTCACCCGCCGCTGGACCGATAAAAATGGCGCCGCGGTCGGTCAGAGTAGTGACGTTGTCCCGTGTCGCGGCGTTATCCCACATTTCCGTGTGCATCGCCGCCGCGATGATGAGTGGAGCCGACGACGCGAGCACGGTCGTCAATAGCAAAGAGTCGGCACGTCCCTCCGCGAGTGCGGAAAGTGTGTTGGCGGTCGCCGGCGCCACCAAAACGGCATCGGCGCTTTGTCCGAGCGCGACGTGGCGAACCTGTGCGACGTCGTCGAAGAGTGAATAGTGCACCGGGTTCCGGCTGATTGCCTCTAACGTCGACCGGCCGATGAATTCCCGCGACGACTCGGAGGGTACGACGGTGACGTCCGCGCCCCGCCGCACAAGTTCACGAATGACCCCTACCACCTTGTATGAGGCAATACCGCCGGTCAGCCCGACCACAATGCGGGGGCGCCGGTCCATCATGTTACGGGGCTTTGCCGATCTCTATGAGTCCCTCGGAAATTTCGCGCATGGCGATGGTGAGAGGTTTGTCGTCCAACGCAAACTCGACGAGCGGCCCTGCGGTGGTAACGGTGCCTTCGGCACGTTCAACGTAGTAATCGTTGATCTGGCGGGCACGCTTGGACGCCACGATGACCAACTGGTACTTCGAATCGACCTTCGTCAGTAGTTCGTCGATGGGTGGGTCGATGATTCCCTTGTTCGTGTTCATGCTGTGCCTTCCGCCCTAGTGGTTCGTCATCAAGTGTACGACGGCTTCGGCGGCACGGTCGACATCATCGTTGACGATCGTCTCGTCAAACTCGTCCTGGGCAGCGAGTTCGGTTCGCGCAGTTTCTAGTCGTCGCGCCTGTTCCGCTCTATCTTCAGTCCCGCGAGACTCCAGCCTCCGAACAAGTTCTTCCCAACTGGGCGGCAACAAGAAGACGAGTATCGCCTCCGGCATCGCGTCCTTCACCTGTCTGGCTCCTTGAATGTCGATTTCCAGGATGATGCTGTCCCCGCGGTCGAGTGCTTCGACGATCGGCGCGCGCGGTGTTCCATAACGGTTCTGTCCGTGGACGACCGCCCACTCCAACATCTGCTCCGCAGCGACCATGCGATCAAATTCCTGGTTGGACACGAAAATGTAGTGGACCCCGTCCGACTCTCCCGGTCGCGGGGCGCGAGTCGTCGCCGACACCGAGAACCGGACTTCTGGGTGTTTGTCACGAATCCGGGCTACGACAGTGCCTTTACCCACTGCTGTCGGTCCTGCGACCACAATCAAGCGGCCGCGGGTTGGCGCGATTTTTCCCGTGGCGCGGCGGGCCAAAAGCCACGCCGTCAAACGTTCCACCTGATGTCGACCCAATGCGCCGAGACGCTTGCGATCCGAGATGACCACTGTCTCGAGAATGCGCGGCACCTTGATCGCACCAACGCCAGGGATGGCTCCTAAAAATTCGGTGATGCGAATTCCGGCCTCCGCAGAGTCGGCGTTCTTCCAGGCGAACCGGGCCACCGACAACGGGTCTCGCTCCCCACGCGCGATCGAATTCTTCACCGCTGCTCGGGCACGCCGTCGCTCCACGGCGATTCGGGAAGCGTCGGCGGGGTCTCGCATCAGATTCCCAATTCTCGCAGATGGTTGTCGATCGCCGCACCGACGGCCGCAGGACCTCCACCGAGAACACTGCGGCTGACCGTCGGAATGATGCGAGGAGTGGCGGCCCCGAAGATTGTGGCGATGTCCGTCAGCGCGGCCCCTTGCGCCCCAAATCCTGGCGACAACACCAATAGACCGTCGAGGTCACCCGCAGTCAAGCCGCTCGACTCGAGACTCCGCGTGGCACCCACGACGACGCCAACCGACTGTGTGGACCCCGAACGTTCTCGTGCACGGCGCGCAATGACTGCCGACACTGACATTCCGTCTATGCGCGCGGATTGCACGGTTGCTGCGTCCGGATTTGATGTCGCACAGAGGACGAATACGGCGCCACGGGTGTGCTCCGCCGACCGAAACGCTGGCTCCAGAGCCTCAAATCCCGGGTAGGGGCTCACGGTCATTGCGTCACACTGCAACGGTCCGGATTCGAGCCACGCCGAGGCGTAGCTCTCCATTGTCGAACCGATATCGCCACGTTTCGCATCAGCGATGACGAGCAGATCGGCAGAGCGCGCCTCGTGAATCAACGATTCCAGTGCGGCATAGCCCGCCGCACCGAAACGTTCGAAATAGCCGACTTGCGGTTTGACGATTCCCACTCGTCCCTCGAGGGCGGAGAGAATGACGCGCCCCATCTCAAGCGCACCATCGGCCGAATTGGAAAGACCCCAACCAGCGAGCGACTCCGCGCTCGGATCTATTCCGACGCACAACGGGCCGTGCGTCGAGACGAGCTCGGAAAAGCGAGCGCTAAAGTCCATTACCTAGCCGCCCGATCCGCTGCGTACTCCTGTAGTGACCGCACCGAGACCACTGAACCCGATAGCTCCATCGCCGAGACTGCGGCGGATACCTGCGCGATCGTGGTGACTAGAGCTTTGTCGGCGGCGACCGCTTCGCGCCGAATTTCCATACCGTCAGCCCGGGCGCTACGGCCAGAGGGCGTATTGATGATGAGATCGACTGAGCCGGCTCGGATCAGGTCGATGATGGATTCCTGACCCGCGTCCGCCTCGAAATGTTTCCGTACCGTGGTGACGGGTACACCGTTTCGCGCGAGGATATCCGCGGTTCCTCCCGTCGCGAGCACCGTGAAACCGAGTTGCACGAGACGCTGTATCGGCAGCACGATGGCGCGCTTATCCCGGTCAGCAACCGACACGAACACAGTTCCCGACGTTGGCAGACCGCCGTAGGCGGCGGCTTGGCTCTTTCCGAATGCCAACGGAAAGTTTCGGTCGATGCCCATAACTTCTCCGGTCGACCGCATTTCCGGTCCGAGCACGGCGTCCACAACGCGCCCCTCAACGGTGCGAAAACGCTTGAACGGCAACACCGCCTCTTTCACCGCGACCGGGGAGTCGCGGGGCACAACCGAACCATCTATTTCGGGGAGGTGTCCGTCCGCAATCAAATCGGCGATAGTCCGTCCGACCATGATGAGCGACGCCGCTTTGGCCAACTGTGTGCCCATCGCCTTGGAGACGAAGGGGACCGTTCGGCTCGCACGTGGATTGGCCTCGAGGACGTAGAGGACACCGGCAGAGATTGCGAATTGCACGTTGAGAAGACCGCGCACTCCGATCCCGATGGCGATCGCTCGGGTCGAGTTCACGACCTGGTCAATCACTCCCCGCCCCAGTGTCACGGGGGGCAGCGTGCAGGCCGAGTCACCCGAGTGAACACCGGCTTCTTCGATGTGCTCCATCACGCCGCCGATGTAGAGGTCGGTTCCGTCGAACAGGGCGTCGACATCGATCTCGATCGCGTCTTCGAGAAAACGGTCAACCAAAAGTGGCGCGTCGATGCCGATGATGGCGGAATCGCCGATTCGAACGAAATAATCCCGCAGCGAAACGGCGTCGTAAATGATTTCCATGCCGCGACCACCCAAGACGTAGGACGGTCGGACCAGAACTGGGTAGCCCACGTCGTCGGCCACATGGATAGCCGACTCGACATCGGTCGCCGTACCGTTTCGCGGAGCAACCAGTCCGTGTTCATCCAGGACGGCCGAGAACCGACCGCGTTCTTCCGCGATATCGATCGCATCGGGGGTCGTGCCGAGAATGGTGACGCCGTTGTGCTCGAGCCCGTGGGCCAGCCCCAGCGCGGTCTGCCCGCCCAACTGGACGATTGCACCGAGAATCGTTCCGCTCGCGCTCTCGGCGTGAATCACTTCGAGCACGTCCTCCAACGTCAACGGCTCGAAATACAGGCGGTCGCTGGTGTCGTAGTCGGTCGACACTGTCTCTGGGTTGCAGTTGATCATGATTGTTTCGTAGCCGGCATCCGCCAACGCGAATGACGCGTGCACGCAGGAGTAATCGAACTCGATCCCCTGACCAATTCGGTTGGGTCCCGAACCGATGATGATGACCTTCGTGCGTTCGGACGGAACGACCTCAGTTTCGGTGTCGTACGACGAATAGTGGTACGGAGTCAGTGCGGGGAACTCGCCCGCGCACGTGTCCACCGTTTTGAACACCGGACGAATTCCTTGATCGTGGCGAAACGTCCGAATTTCCGTTTCGGTCTTTCCCCAGAGGGCGGCGAGTTGGACATCGCTAAACCCATGGTCTTTCGCGCGGCGAATCGAGTCAGCCGTCATGGGTCCCGCCGCGATTTCCGTCGCAACTTCGTTGATCAGGACAATCTGGTCCAAGAACCACGGGTCGATGGCGGTCGCGGCGAACGCCTGGTCGACCGTTGCACCCGCGCGAAGAGCCTGCTGTACCGTGACGATTCGCCCGTCCGTCGGTTTTCGAGCGAGCGTCAACAATTCGTTCACGTCGCCGAGCGGACCGTCCCAGTGGAACGAACTACCGCGCTTTTCCAGCGACCGAAGAGATTTTTGGAGCGCCGTGGTGAAGTTTCGACCAATAGCCATCGCTTCGCCCACGCTTTTCATCGTCGTGGTGAGGGTCGTGTCGGCATCGGGGAACTTTTCGAACGAGAACCGGGGTGCCTTGACCACCACGTAATCGAGCGTCGGTTCGAACGACGCGGGGGTCACTCCCGTAATGTCATTCGGAATTTCGTCCAGCCGATAGCCGATAGCGAGTTTCGCGGCGATCTTGGCAATCGGGAAACCCGTTGCCTTCGACGCGAGAGCACTCGAACGGCTGACGCGCGGGTTCATCTCGATCACAATGACGCGACCGTTCGCTGGGTCAATCGCGAACTGGATGTTACATCCGCCCGTGTCCACCCCGACGGCGCGGATAATGCGGATACCGATGTCCCGCAAATTCTGATACTCGCGATCGGTCAGTGTTAGTGCGGGAGCGACGGTGAGCGAGTCTCCGGTGTGAACACCAACCGGGTCGATGTTTTCAATGGAGCAGACCACGACCGTGTTGTCCGCGGTATCCCTCATCAGTTCCAGTTCGTATTCTTTCCAACCCAGAATCGATTCCTCGAGCAACACCTCGCCCGTCGGACTTTCGTGGACACCGTTCGTGACCATTCGCCGAAGTTCGGTTTCGTCATAGGCGAAGCCCGAGCCCAAGCCCCCCATGGTGAATGAGGGGCGAATCACCAGGGGGTATCCCGATTCGGCGACGAAAGCCAATGCACCGTCGATGGAATCCACCACGATGCTTCGGGCAACCTCGGCGCCGCACTCGATCGCCAGGTCCTTGAAAATCTGTCGGTCTTCACCTCGACGAATTGCCTCGAACTTGGCGCCAATCAGTTCGACGTTGTACTTGGTCAAAATCCCCTGTTCGTGGAGTGCCATTGCCGCATTGAGCGCGGTCTGTCCCCCCAGTGTGGGCAGAATCGCGTCGGGACGTTCCTTCGCGATGATCGCCTCGATCGCGGCCGTCGTAATCGGCTCGATGTAGGTGGCGTCAGCAAAATCCGGGTCCGTCATGATGGTCGCAGGATTCGAGTTCACCAAAATCACTCGGATGCCTTCGTCGCGCAGCACGCGACAGGCCTGCGTACCCGAGTAATCGAATTCCGCCGCCTGTCCGATCACAATCGGTCCCGAACCGATCACGAGCACGGAGGAGATGTCGTCACGTTTAGGCATCAGCGCGCTTTCGTGGTGGCGACAACGAGGTCGCGGAACTGGTCGAAGAGATAGCTCGAATCGTGGGGTCCGGCGGCAGCCTCGGGGTGGTATTGAACACTAAATGCGGGTACGTCCAGAGCGCGGAGGCCTTCCACACAATCATCGTTGAGGCCGACATGGCTGACCTCGACTCGACCGAAACCAGCCGGCGAATCGACAATTCCCTCGGTTGGTGCCGCGACGGCGAAACCGTGATTGTGCGCGGTGATTTCGATTCGACCCGTTGCTTTGTCCAGCACCGGTTGGTTGATCCCGCGGTGACCGTACTTGAGTTTGTAGGTGTCGAACCCGAGAGCGCGACCGAGTAGCTGGTTTCCGAAACAGATGCCGAAAAACGGGATTCGCTTGCGCAGGATCGCAGCGAGTAGTTCGACGTGACGGGTGGATGCCGCAGGGTCGCCCGGCCCGTTCGAGTAGAACACTGCAACCGGCGAAATCTCCATTAACTCATCGAGTGTGACGGACTGCGGCATCACGTGGACATCGAACCCTCGCGCGGCGAGGTGACCCAGAGTTGCATTTTTCACGCCCAAGTCGAGAACCGCAAGGGCGCCGATGGACTCTCCGACGGCGGGGACGAGGTATTCGGCGTGGGTCGACACTTCGTCCGAGAGGTTCTGTCCCGACATCTCTGGGGTCGCGGTGACCAGCGCTCGATAGTCGGCAGTGCTGCGACCGTCGAGCGGAAAAATACCCGCCCGCATGGAACCCGATTCCCGAATGACTCGCGTAATTGCGCGCGTATCGACGCCCGAGATTCCCACGATCTCACCGGCTCTCAAGTCATCATCAAGGCTCCGCTGTGATTGGAAGTTTGAGGGGCGTCGGGCGGGATCACGGACGACATATCCTTGGACCCAGATTCGCTGTGATTCCTCGTCCCCATCGTTCATCCCCGTGTTGCCGATGTGCGGCGCGGTTTGCACGACGATCTGACCCGCGTAGGAGGGGTCGGTCAGGGTTTCCTGATAGCCGCTCATGCCCGTCTGGAAGACGATTTCCCCGATGCGCTCGCCGACTGCGCCGTAGGCATAGCCATCAAACCGACTTCCGTCCTCCAGCACGAGCGTTGTGTTCCGCATCATGGGGTCCTCATTTCCTCGTCCTCGACGACGTGGCCGTCGACCACTGTTGGCGTGCCTCGAAATATGGTCGCCATCACACGACCGGCGGTGGGCACGCCGACGAAGGGGGTGTTCACCGAACGACCGCGCAAACGCTCAACTGTCCAATTTTCACGATGTGCGGCATCGACGAGTGTGATGTTCGCGGGTGAGCCGACCGCGAGGGGTGACGCGTAGCCACTGACGCGCCCGATTGAGGCGGGTGTCACCGACAGTATTCGGGCGACGTCGTTCCACGAAATAGCTCCCGTGTCCACGAGCGTCGCTTGAACCACGCTGAGTGCCGACTCCAATCCCACCATCCCGAACGGGGCGTCCTGCCAGGTGGCATCCTTGCTCGCGAGCGAATGTGGTGCGTGGTCGGTGGCGATGATGTCGATTGTTCCGTCCGCAACACCCCGCCGAAGTTCGTCGACGTCGGTCTGTGTTCGAAGCGGAGGGTTGACCTTGAACACGGTGTTGTAGGACCGGGCAGCGTCGTCCGTCAAAAGCAGGTGGTGGGGGGTGACTTCGGCGGTCACCGCAATCCCCCGCCGTTTGGCCCAACGGATGACGTCGACCGAACCTGCGGTCGAGACGTGACACACGTGCAGCCTCGCACCGACATATTCGGCGAGAAGCACATCGCGGGCGATGATCGACTCTTCCGCGACGCTCGGCCAACCTCGCAGTCCCAGCTCGCTCGAGATCGCTCCCTCGTGCATCACTCCATCGATCGCGAGTCGTGGGTCCTGAGCGTGTTGCGCGATGACACCACCGAAGGTCGAGACGTACTCAAGGGCACGACGCATGAGGAGCGCGTCTCCGACACACCTGCCGTCATCGGAAAAGACCGTGACAGTGGCCTTGCTTCGCGCCATCCCGCCTATGTCGGCGAGTTGCACGCCGTCGAGGTTGTGAGTGACAGCGCCAACTGGCCGGACCTCGACAAATCCAGCCCGGCGACCCAGCTCGGCCACCATTTCTACTCGCTGCGCGGTGTCCGCGACCGGCGAGGTGTTTGCCATGGCGTGGACTGCAGTGAAACCACCGGCAGCCGCCGCTCGCGAGCCGGACAGGATCGTCTCGGACGAGTCGCCGCCCGGTTCGCGCAGATGCGTGTGCAGGTCGACCAATCCGGGAAGGGCGATGAGTCCGGCGCCATCGATGACTCGGTCGGCTTTCGCTTTCACCGCACCCACCTCGCGGATGACACCATCGTCAATCAGAATGTCGGCTGCACTCGCGCCCAACAGTGACGCACCACGAATCAGAATCGTCATCGCGAACCGCCCATCACGGTATAGAGAACCGCCATTCGGGTTGCGACGCCGTTCGCTACCTGGTCGGTGACGGTCGACTGCGGCGAGTCCGCGACCGCTCCGGCTATTTCGAGTCCACGATTCATCGGACCGGGGTGCATGACGATCGCGTTCTCTCCCAGTCTGCGCAACCGAGCACTCGTCATCCCCCACAATTCGCTGAACTCGGATTCCGAAGGGAAGTACCCGCTTGACATCCGCTCTTTCTGGACGCGAAGCGTCATGACGACATGTGGTTGCGACTCGAGGGCCTCGTCCAACGTCGACACAACGGTCACACCCCAGCTCTCAATTTCGCGCGGCACGAGGGTTTGCGGCGCTGCGACGGTGACCGATGCGCCCAGCGTTCGCAACAACCAAATGTTGCTCCGGGCGACACGCGAATGAAGAATATCGCCGACAATCACGACCGCGAGGTCAGTCAGGTCCCGCCCACGGGACGTGTCACCGTAGAGCCGGGTTCGCATCGTGAAGGCGTCGAGCAGTGCCTGCGTCGGGTGCTCATGTGTGCCGTCACCGGCGTTGATGACGTGCGCGTCGACCCATCCGCTGTTGACGACGGTTTCGCACACTCCCGAGTGGGCGTGGCGAAGCACGATGAACTCAGCTCCCATTGCCTCCAGAGTCTGCAGAGTGTCCTTGAGGCTCTCCCCCTTCGACACGCTAGACCCTTGCGCGGTGAACGTCGTCACGTCTGCTCCCAGGGCCATGGCGGCCGCTTCGAACGACAAGCGTGTGCGGGTGCTGTCTTCAAAAAAGACGTTCGCCACGGTTTTTCCCCGAAGCGTCGGCAACTTCTTGATCGCGCGGGTGCGAACTTCGGCCATGTCGAGTGTCGTGTCCAAAATCCCCACCGCCTCGTCGCGCGAGAGTTGAGCAGAGGATAGAAGGTGCTTCACGCGATACTCACTTCATCGGAACCATCGATCTCGCTGAGGGATACGTTCACGCGCTCTGCGGTTGAGGTCGGAAGGTTTTTGCCAACGAAGTCTGCTCGAATCGGCAATTCTCGGTGCCCGCGGTCCACCAGGACCGCGAATCGAACGATGTCGGGCCGTCCGAGTGCGGTCAGCGCATCCAACGCTGCCCGCACAGTTCGACCCGAAAAGAGGACGTCATCGACGAGGATGACGGTTCGCCCGTCGACGCCCGACGGCGGAATGTCCGTGAACGCCGTGGCACGAGTGGACTGGAGTGCGAGGTCGTCCCGATACATCGTCACATCGAGGGAACCGACATCGACCTGCTGGGGTTCGATGTCAGCAACCAGGCGGGCGAGACGCTGAGCGAGGTGAACCCCACGAGTCGGAATGCCGAGAAACAGGAGGTCGTTTCGACCACGCTGCGATTCGATGATTTCGTGCGCGATGCGCTTGAGAGCCCGATCGATATCGGCCTTGGTGAGGACGGTACGCGCCACTCTCTACATCCTTTCCCGCCTCACAGGACGCTTTAAAGGAGATGTTGGATTCAGTGTACGCGTAAACCTAGGATTCGCGCGAGACCGCTCCGAGAATTCCACCGATGAACGACACCGCGTCGTCCGAACTGTACTGCGCTGCGAGCGCAAGCGCTTCGGAGCGAACCACATCCGCTGGTGTGTCCGAGAACGACAGTTCCCACACGGCGATGCGCAAAATCGCACGATCGACTGGAAACAACCGGGCGAGTGTCCATTCGCGAAGTGCGGCGGAGATCGTCTTATCGACCGCCTCGCCGTTGGTGTCCAAACCAGCGATGATCGAGCGGACGTAATCGGCCTCGGACAGCGATTGCAGCTTTTCCGCCTGACGCGTATTGAAGTCCGCCAAAGCCTGTGAAAGCGAACGACCGCGCTGTTCGGACTCGTACAACGCGTCGAAGGCTGCTTTGCGTGCCTTTGTTCGGGCCGACACTAGTCGTTGACGCGACCCAGGTAGGAACCGTCGCGGGTGTCGACCTTCACCTTGGTTCCCTGTTCGAGGAACAACGGGACCTGAATCTCTAGACCGGTTTCCACCGTCGCGGGCTTGTTCCCACCCGTGGAACGATCGCCCTGAAGGCCCGGTTCGGTGTACGTGATTTCGAGAACGACCGAGGCCGGCAACTCGACATAGAGCGGGTTGTCGTTATTCATCGCGATTTGGACATTCTGGTTTTCCAACATGTAGTTTTTGGCGTCTCCGACGACATTCGCGGGGAGAGTGATTTGGTCGTAGTCATCGAGGTTCATGAACACGAAACTGTCGCCGTCCTGGTACAGGTACTGATAGTCCCGCCGATCGACCGTCTCGAAGTCGATTTTTGTTCCCGCGTTGAATGTGCGGTCGACGACTTTCCCCGTCATCACGTTCTTGCATTTGGTCCTCACGAACGCGCCGCCCTTGCCCGGCTTGACGTGCTGAAACTCAATCACCGCCCACAATTGACCGTCCAGGTTCAGCACACTGCCGTTTTTGATGTCGTTCGTTGTTGCCATGACTTTACGGATCCTTCGGGTTGATGGTTAGAGCGATAACAGTTAACGTCGGGCGCGAAGCGCGGCCAGAGCAAGGTGATAGGAATCGACACCGAATCCAGCGATGACACCCGTTGCGACGCCCGAAATCACCGAGTTGTGTCGGAACTCTTCGCGCGCGTGGGGGTTGGAGATGTGAACTTCGACGACCGGCAGCCCGGCGCCGGTGACTACGGCCACTGCGTCGCGCAGCGCGTACGAGTAATGGGTGAACGCTGCGGGATTGAGGACGACCTCGGCGGACGTGTCCGCGGCGTCGTGAAGCCACTGGATGAGCTCCGACTCGTCATTGGTCTGTCGGACCGAGATCGTTTCGTCCGCGTTCGCCGCTGCTTCCAGCGCGCTCACGAGTTCCGGATACGTCGTCGTTCCGTAAACGTCAGGCTCTCGACTGCCCAATCGCGACAAATTGGGTCCGTTGAGGACGAGAATCGAGGGCATAGCTCTAGCCTAACCAGCGATTTCCTGATACGCCGCGAACAAAAGGGACTCATCCCCCACGGTGGTGACCGTCGGTCGTCCGATGGAATCGAGCAAGACGAACCGGAGCGCTGCGCCGCGGGTCTTCTTGTCTCGCTGAATGGTTGCACGGAGCGTTTCCCAGCGCGCCGCGGGGTACGTGAGTGGCAGGCCCAGTCGTTCTCCGATGATCAGGCGATGACGCTCGACTTCGCTGTCGCTCAGTGCCCGCACCAGGCGCGACAATTCTGCCGCGAACATCATCCCAATCCCCACAGCAACCCCGTGACGCCATCGGTAACGCTCGGCGTGCTCGATCGCATGCCCCAGAGTGTGCCCGTAGTTGAGGATTTCGCGGAGGCCCTGTTCCGTAAAGTCATCGCCCACGACGGTGGCTTTCACCTGAATGGCTCGTCGCAATACGTCCGCGAACAGGTCGGTGGACACATCGAGACAGGTCAGCACATCCGATTCGAGGTCATCCAAAATGGTCGGGTCCGAAATGAAACCAGCCTTCGCGACCTCGGCGAATCCCGTGCGAACCTCGGTGTCGGGAAGCGAACTTAACAGCTCGGTGTCGACGAG
>JBIIFF010000124.1:0-2656 GCA_044237445.1 Microbacteriaceae bacterium
GATTATTCCGATTCGCAACCTTCACGACGCGAGCATCAGCCGCAGCAAGAACGAACGGGTCACTCGACTTGTCGACAACCCGGACCTGGACGAGTGGAACTGGGATACGTGGGGCGGGGTTCCCGGAGGCGCCATAGGTACTATGAACGCGCGAGAAATCAGCAGCGTCTTGTCGAGCGGGTTGTGGACTCTGATCGAGATTGCGACCGCGAAAAAAATCCCGATTGTTTTGCTCAACTTTCCAGCATTCGCGCGGGACGCAGATTACCTCTGGACTCAATTGGGCCCTTACTTGCCCACGAGCATCACCCGCGATGCCTTTATCGATGCGTGGAAAGCCACTGTTCGTCCTGATCTTGCGCGCGAGTTCCCGTCGGACGTCGGCGGACCGGACATAGTCGAGTTACGCGCGATGGTTTCGGACCTCGCAAGCCGGATCTCTGCGCTCAAGAACCAGCAGGCTGAATCCGCTCAATCACTGGCAGAACGTGACCGGCAAGTCGAAGAACTCGGCAGAATTTTGGCCGAGACGCAGGCCGAACTCGGGCGAAGCCAGGGCATTCACGAGTTGACCGCATCGCTGTCCAATTTTGTCGCGGAAAACGATCGACGCATCGCGGAAATCAGTGAGCGCATTGAACATCTTTTCGTGGTGGTGGAACGGGCATCGCAACCGCTGTTCCGAAAGATTGCGCGTTTCGTTCGCAACAGATTCGGAAAGCGGTAATTGACGGCGGTGTACGTTTGCTCCGTGAGGACCTGTTGGAGGTTCCGCAGTTCTAGGCTGGGTCTTCCGGTCCGAAGTACGCGTTGGCAACCGTCGCAACGTCTCCGTCAACCTTGATGCGACCGTGTTCGAGCCAGATCAGTCGGTTGCACGTCGAGGTGAGCGTTTCCCGCGAATGGCTCGCAAAAACAAGGATGTCGGTTTCGGACACAAGTTTCCCCAGGCGTTCCTTCGCTTTTTTGACAAAGCTATCGTCGCCGACAGATAACCACTCGTCCATGACGAGAATCTGTGGGTTCATCGTCGTGGCGATAGAAAACATGAGTCGCATCTGCATTCCCGACGAATAGGTCCGAACGGGCATCGAGATGTAATTGCCGAGTTCCGAGAATTCGATAATGTCCGACAGTTTCTCGGCGACGGTCTCCTTCGGAATTCCCAACAGAGCTGCGCACGTGGTGATGTTCTCCAATCCTGTGGCTTCTGAGTTGATTCCGATATTGATGTCGATGAGCGAACCGATTTCACCGTCGACGCTGATGATTCCGGACGACGGCCGGTACACGCCGTTGAGCACTCGTAACAGGGAGGACTTTCCCGCGCCGTTGTGCCCCACGAGGCCGACCCGCTCACCCGGTTCAATCGTCAGGCTGATGTCTTCTAAGGCGCGAACAGTAACGCCGCCCTTGTTCCCCGCACGAAGTTGGCCGCCGGTTGCGACGTTGACCAAGGAAGACTTCAACGACCGGGCATCGGCGTTGTACACGGGGAAGTCTAGACAGACCTTGTCGAGTGTGATGTGTGTCATGAGTTAGACCCAAAATGCAATCTTGTGTTGGTATCGCTGGTAGAGAACGACGACGGCAGCGCTGCCAATCATCGCCATCATTGCGGAAACGACCCACGACGTTTCGCTGGCCATTTCGCCGAGCAGAGGCGAACGAACAATGCTGAGGAGATGGAAGAGGGGATTCAGCGAAACCAACAGGTTTGATTCGCCGCCGGGTACCTGGTTACTGAACCACATGACCGGTGTCGCGTAGAAGGCCACAGTGATGATGGAACCGAAGATGGGCGGGAAGTCACGAAAGCGAAGCGAGATCAGAGCGAACAGATGCCCGAGCCACCAGAGGTTGACGAGAACGAGGAGGAAACCAGGAATCGCCATGAGCATCCCTATGCTCCACGGGGTTCCGAGCACGAGAAAGGCAATGGGCAGAATGACAAGGTTGTGGGCAAAGCCGAGGACGTTTCGAATCAACGTTCGCCCGATGTACATCGACGGGGCGAAATGCATCTGTCGGATCATGCCTTCGGCCTGAATGAAGCTCGTGTTGCTCTCATTGAGGAACGAGGTGATGAACGTAAAGACCAACAGGCTGGTCGCGAGGTAGGGGACGTAGATCGCAATGTCCGATTTGAAGATGGTGGAAAAGACGACCCCGATAGTCGCGATTTGGACTGCGCTCGAAATCGTCAACCAGAAAGGCCCAAGAGTCGAGCGCCGATACGACAACTGAAGGTCTTGGACTGCCAACATCCGAGCGATTCGCCACGTTTTCCGCATCGAGAACCCTCCGAATTATGCTCGGCAACCCCCAAGCGCACCAGCAAAACATTACCACGACCTTTTTGCCAAACCCGAACAAGAGGTTTCGAATAGGCTAAAGCAATGGCGGGAAAACTTCCGATGACACGACGCGACATCGCGCGGAAGCGTAGCCGTCAACGCATTCAAAAAATAGCCATCCGAGTTGCGCTGTATTTCGTGTCCGCGGCCCTCGTCGTAGGGGTCGCACTAGCCAGCTACGGCGCGTACGTTGCGGCAGAGTTCGACGCGAGCGTAAACGTCATCGACGAGCCATTTGCCGAGGAAACCCTGCGACCCGAACCGACGGATTTTGGCGCTCTCAACCTTTTGCTCATGGG
>JBIIFF010000125.1:0-2651 GCA_044237445.1 Microbacteriaceae bacterium
CGGACAGTCCGGTCAATCCCGAACCGCCCCGCGCTTCGACGCGGAAGTGAAAAATCCCTGTTTGGTTGGGAACTCCGCTGAGCACCCCGGTCGAAGTATTGAGCGAGAGTCCGCGCGGAATCCCGACAGTTTCACCGGCGGCGGCTTCGCACCCGCACGAATCAGCGATGGAATAAGAAGTCACTGAGCCGTAAAAATTGACGCGCCCGCTGAAGGATTGGTTGTGGGTGGCAAATTCGGGCATCTCGCTGGAGTCTTTGAAAACCGGCTCGCCGCGGATGACGAGCGAGTACAGTCGTGTATCGGCCGTTCCGGCGAAGTTGGTGGCTCGAACTTTGAAGGTGGATGTGCCCGCCGCGGTTGGAGTTCCGGAGATGCGACCCGTCGCAGCGTTGATTGCCAAACCACTGGGCAGGTCCCCGCCGACGATGCTGAACGTCGGTGTGGGATAGCCCGAGAATGTCGGCATTTGGCTAAATGGCTCGGACAGAAAACCGTATTCCGTAATCGATTCGTTCACAACCGCCGGTGCTGACGCGACACTGATCGATCGTGGCGCGGTATCGGCGTGGCCGAATGCGTTCGACGCGCGAATAACGAAATCGTAGTCGCCGGTGGTGGACGGGGTTCCCGAGATGACCCCCGAGGCAGAATTCAGGGCGAGGCCGGGTGGCAGTGCGCCGGAGAAAATTGAGTAGGTCGGCGCTGGATATCCAAGCGCGGAAACGTCAGCAGAGTAAGCGTCACTCCGCTTTACTTGCGCCGCTATTGTCTGGTCGCCCCCCGTAAACGTTGGTGTGCGATTAACAGTCAGTGTGCTCGTTGCCGACTGCGAATTTCCGACGTCGTTTCGCGCCGTCACGCGATAGGTGAATAGTCCTGATTCCGTCGGTGTCCCGGACACAATTCCGGTGGACGAGTTCACGGCCACACCGGCTGGCAATGCACCGGAGCTAACAGAATAGGTTGCTGCGGGGAAGCCTATGTTGTCGGCGAAACTGATGGAGTCAATGGCCACGTTGTATGTCGCTGTCGCCGTCGAGGAGACCACCGTGATGTTTGGCGGTTCACCGACGGTGATGGTGCGGTTCGATGTGGTCGATGTTGCCGTGGTGCCATCGCTTGTCGCGGTCGCTCGCAAGCGGAACACGTAAACACCATCGGCGGAGCTGTTGGCTGGCGCGGTTCCGACCAAAGCGCCGGTCTCCGAGTTGAGCGAGATGAAGGGGGGCAGTCCAGCCGTGCTTCCCGATTCCAGAGTTCCGGAGGGTCCGACAACGCTGTAGGCGATGGTTCCCGTGCCGCTGGCCGTAACCTGGTCGGAATACTCCGCGCCGCGGGCTACCGCATCAGCAATTGTTTGATCGGTCCACGCCGCGGCAGCTTGGGCGACCTCACGGATGATGTCTCCCAAATCCGAGACCGTGCCAGCCGCGTAGTACCAATCGAACGTGTCACTGTCATATTGTGCGAGGTCGTTCAACCTCATGTAGATCGTGTAGGAACCGTCGCCCGTCAACGAAATCGAATTGGTCGCGGGATTTGTGCTTGCCGCGTTCGATAGGCTGCAACATCCGGCCACCGACGACGTTGCGCGCGAATTCGTTGAGAAGAAGACGACACCCTCGGTTCCCGCCGTGATTTTCAGAGCGGGTGCGCGCGTGCCGGTGTTCGGGATTTGCAGGAATTCGGTGGAAGTCAGGTATCCACGTGTTTTGGTAGGACCGTCACTGTCTCCAATCCAGTCATCGGGTGCGCCCGTCCAGACGCGGAGGTTCGTTGCCGTTGTCGCGGAGGTGTTTGTGACCGTCGTTGTTACCTTCAGGTACGACGTGTCTTGACCCAAAGAATAAGAATTGGAGACCTGGATTGTCACGCCACCGAGTGTGCGCGTTCCCGTTGCGGTAATCGTTCCATAGCCGTAAGAACCCGAACCTCGGGATCCGAGTTCGACGAACTCGGAATAGTCGTAGGTGACCCCCGACAAACCGTTGGTGATGGTGCCGTTGTAATTCCAATCGTCCGTGCCGGTCCCTCCTGCACCGTAGAGGGTGTCAAGTTGTCCGCTTGAATACGTCAACTTTCGCCATTGCCCGAGGGACGCGTTGTACACCCACGGCTGAGCAAGGTTCCCGTCGGAGACGATCGATGACTGCCCGCCCGCGGCACCGATGCGGATACTCCCGTTGTCAAACTGGTAGAAGGACGGCGTCGCAGACGCGATATCTACGGTAGCGAGCACGCCCGAGAACAGGACTGCCAACAGCCCTGTCAACAGCGCACGAAGGATACGCATCGGGTGGAGTCAACTTTCGTTGTCGAAACTTTACTGCGAACCTTCAGGTTACCTGATAAATCAGCATTTTTGCCCTCGAAGGTGCTTCTCTCACCGCAGCATCAGCGGGGCAGATTCGCCTCAATGGCCGCAACAATCGTTGGGTCGGACGGCACCGTCGTCGGCCGGAACCTCAACACGGCTCCCGTTGGCGTCACGAGGAACTTTTCAAAGTTCCAGCGGATGTTCCCCGCGATACCTCGCTCGTCTTTGGCCTTGACCAGTTCGGCATAGAGCGGCGCTCGGGCTTTACCGTTGACCTTGATCTTGTCGTAGACCGGGAAGGTGACGCCCCATGTGGTCGAGCAGTATTGCG
>JBIIFF010000045.1:0-10186 GCA_044237445.1 Microbacteriaceae bacterium
TTCTGTCCGACCGCGAGCACGTCTTCCGCGTTCTCGACGCGCTTGCCACCCGAGAGCTTGCGCAGCTCAGAGATGTGCAGCAGTCCGTCTTTGCCGGGCATGAGCGACACGAACGCACCGAACGCCGCGATCTTGACGACGGTTCCGAGGAACTGTTCGCCGACCTCGGGGTTGATGGGGTTCGCGATCTGGTTGACCCGGTCGCGCGCCGCCTCGGCCGAGGGACCGTCGTTCGATCCGATGTAGACGGTTCCGTCTTCTTCGATCGAAATCTGGGCTCCGGTCTCGTCCTGGATGGAGTTGATCGTCTTGCCCTTCGGTCCGATGAGTTCACCGATCTTGTCGACGGGGATCTGGACCGAGATCACGCGAGGCGCGGTCGGTGCCATTTCGTCTGGTCCGTCGATGGCTTCGTTGATGACGTCGAGAATCGCGAGACGGGCAACCTTGGCCTGAGCCAACGCGTCCTTCAGGACCGACGCCGGGATTCCGTCGAGCTTGGTGTCGAGCTGAATCGCGGTGATGAAGTCCTTGGTTCCGGCGACCTTGAAGTCCATGTCACCAAGAGCGTCTTCGACACCGAGGATGTCGGTCAGTGCGGCGTAGCGGGTTTCACCGTCGACCTCGTCAGAAACGAGACCCATGGCGATTCCAGCGACGGGCGCACGAAGCGGCACACCGGCGTTGAGCAGTGACAGGGTCGATGCACACACCGAACCCATCGAGGTTGAACCGTTCGACCCGAGGGCCTCGGACACCTGACGGATTGCGTAAGGGAATTCCTCGCGAGTCGGCAGAACCGGGACGAGTGCGCGCTCGGCGAGGAAGCCGTGCCCGATCTCGCGACGCTTCGGCGAACCAACTCGACCCGTTTCACCGGTCGAGTAGGGCGGGAAGTTGTAGTGGTGCATGTAGCGCTTGCTCGTGATGGGGCTCAGCGAATCGATCTGCTGTTCCATCTTGAGCATGTTCAACGTGGTGATACCCAGAATCTGGGTCTCGCCGCGCTCGAACAACGCCGAACCGTGGACGCGAGGGATGACCTCGACCTCAGCGGACAGCGAACGAATGCCGTCGAGTTTACGACCGTCGATGCGGATGCCGTCCTTGAGGATGCGTCCGCGAACGACCTTCTTGGTGACCGACTTGTACGCTGCGGAAACCTGTCCGAGGACGTCGGCAGACATCTTGCCCGCCTCCACCTGTGACGCGATTTCAGCCTTCGTCTTGTCCTTCAGTTCGTCGTCGGCCTTCTGACGCTCGACCTTGTCGGCGATCTGGTAGACCTTTTCGAGGTCCGCGAGTGCGAACGTCGACACGGCGTTGAAGACCTCGTCGGTGTAGTCCGAGAACACGGGGTACGGCTGGATTTCCTTGGCCGCTTGCTTGGCCAGTTTTTCCTGCGCACGCACGAGTTCCATGATGTGGGGCTTGGACGCCTCGAGACCCTGCGAGACGATGTCTTCGTCGGGCTTGATTCCGCCGGCCTGGATGAGGTTCCACGAACCTTCGGTGGCTTCCGCCTCGACCATCATGATCGCGACGTCGTCCTTGCCGTCCTTGCCCGTGACGACTCGACCCGCAACGACGATGTCGAAGACGGCGAGTGCGACCTGGTCGACGGTCGGGAAAGCAACCCAGTTGCCGTCGATGAGGACCATGCGGACACCGGCGATCGGGCCCGAGAACGGAAGACCCGAAATCTGAGTCGAGGCGCTGGCGGCATTGATGGCGAGGGCGTCGTAAAACTCGCCCGGTGCAATCGAGAGAACGGTGATGACGATCTGGACTTCGTTGCGAAGTCCGTTCACGAACGACGGACGCAACGGTCGGTCGATGAGACGACACACCAGGATTGCTTCGGTCGATGGTCGTCCTTCACGGCGGAAGAACGAACCGGGGATCTTGCCGGCGGCGTAGGAACGCTCTTCGACATCCACGGTCAGCGGGAAGAAGTCGAATCCTTCTCGGGGCTGCTTGCCCGCGCTTGTTGCGCTGAGCAGCATGGTTTCGTCATCGAGGTATGCGGCAACGGCACCTTGCGATTGTTGCGCAAGCCGTCCCGCCTCGAATCGGATGGTGCGCTTGCCGAACTTGCCGTTATCGATAACGGCTTCGGCGAACTTGATTTCAGGACCTTCCATTAGGTCTTTCTCCTCTTTATACATGTTTGTTCATCCGCACTCACCCGGTGCGGGTGGGCGCGTTTATTTCTGAGCGAATCGGACAACATAGTCGGTGCGCGCGGATTTTCTCCAGCGGAGCGAATCCCGGCATCGTGCTGGCCACCAGTAGAAATTCACCGACTTTCATTCGGTAAACCACCACCGAGGACCAGCGTCTTGTCGCCGTGCTCACCTAAAGGGTAACAGACGGACGCGTTTTCGGGCGGATATAAACGAAACCCCCGCGTGGAGGCGGGGGCTTCGAACTTAGGGGGTCGCGATTAGCGACGGATGCCGAGACGCTCGATGAGCGCACGGTAGCGGGCGATGTCAACGCCGGCGAGGTAACCGAGAAGGCGCTTGCGGCGACCGACGAGGAGAAGCAGGCCGCGACGCGAGTGGTGGTCGTGCTTGTGCGTCTGGAAGTGCTCGGTCAAGTCCTTGATTCGCTTGGTGAGAATCGCAATCTGAACCTCGGGTGAACCAGTGTCACCGTCGTGAGTTGCGTACTCTTTGATGATTTCGTTCTTGATTGCAAGATCGAGTGGCATGGTGTTCAGTCCCTTCGGTTCGCTGCGCGGTGCTGCATCCTTCTGATGTAGCGCTCTCAAGTCCGCGGCCGTTACACGGCAACCTCACAACCTTATCAGGGTTCCGCGGGGCCACCTAGTCGCGGCTGGTTATTCCGAAGCGTTGGACAGCTTGGCGGGTGACAGCGCCGCATCGACGTCCTCGGCCGACATCAGTCCTGCGTTGACAACGAGTTCACGAATCGGAGTGCCGGTCGCAAGGGCGGTCTTAGCCAACTTGGCAGCCTCTTCGTAACCAATGACGGGGATGAGGGCCGTGATGACGCCGACGCTGCTCGCGACCATCGCCGCGAGACGGTCGCGGTTGGCGGTGATGCCGTCAATACAGTTGACGCGCAGGGTTCGGAACGAGTTGGTCATCCACGCGAGCGACTGCAGGATGCTCGAGGCGATGACGGGTTCGAAGGCGTTGAGCTGCAACTGGCCCGCTTCGACCGCGGCGGTGACGGTGGCATCGGCGCCGATGACGGTGAACGCAACTTGGTTGACCACCTCGGGGATGACCGGGTTGACCTTGCCGGGCATGATGCTCGAACCGGCTTGGCGGGCGGGAAGGTTGATTTCGCCGAACCCGGCCTGCGGGCCGGACGACAAGAGCCGCAGGTCGTTACAGATCTTTGAGAGCTTGACCGCGGCGCGCTTCAGCGTTCCCGAGAGGGTCATGAAGATTCCCGTGTCGCTCGTCGCTTCGATGAGGTCGGGGGCCGTCACCATCGGAAGTCCCGTGAGTGCGGCGAGGTGTCGGCTCGCGGCTTCGGCATAGCGCGAATCGGCGGTGATTCCCGTGCCGATAGCCGTTGCACCGAGGTTGGTCTCGCAGAGCCACGGAATGATTTCCGACAGGCGCTCGTGGTCTTCGGACAGGGTCGTGCCGAACGAATTGAATTCCTGGCCGAGGGTCATGGGGACCGCGTCTTGCATCTGGGTGCGGCCGATCTTGACGACGTCGTGGAACTCGGCGCCCTTGTTGCGGAACGCCTTGGTCAACAATTCGTGTTCGACCAGAAGTCGCTGCAACCCGAGCACCATCGCGAGTTTGACCGCGGTCGGGTACGCATCGTTGGTCGACTGCGAACGGTTGACATCGTCGATGGGGTGGAAGTGCTGGTAGTCGCCCTTGGCGTGGCCGAGTTTTTCGAGCGCGCGGTTGGCGATGATCTCGTTCGTCGACATGTTGGTCGACGTTCCCGCGCCACCCTGCAGAACGCCGAGAACGAATTCGTTGTGCAGTGCGCCGTTGTAGATTTCTTCGCAGACCTCGACGATGAGGTCGGCCTTGGCGGCATCCATCACACCGATTTCTTTGTTGGCGAGGGCCGCGGCTTGCTTGACGCGAACGAGGCCGCGGATGAAGTCGGGATAGTTCGAGAGCGCACGGCGCGTGATGGGGAAATTGTTAAGCGCGCGGGCGGTGTGGATTCCCCAGTACGCCTCGGCCGGAATGTCCATGACGCCGAGCGAGTCCGACTCGGTTCGGACGGGTCCGGTGTACGAACTTGTCGCTGACGGGTTGAAGATGGGGTCGTCGCCGTCCGATAAACCGAACGAGGGGGCGGGTCCTGTGGTCTCCAGCATGACAATCACATTACTCGCGCTATTTCGTTTGTTCCCGAAAGATTGAGGCGTGTTTGTGTCGCCCGCGGCACCCGCCTATGGCGTGAAGTCGTCGTGCAACCCGACGCGAGACAGTTCAATCGAGCCGTCGCGCAGTTTCCAATAATGAAGGCGACGAGATTGTGGCGTGTGCGATTCGATGTACGCGCGACGTGACGTGGCGCCGTCCTCGCGGACGACTTCGGGCTTGCTCGTTTCGTCGCCTTCGCGAAGCGGGTGGTCTTCGGTGATGTGTTCGATCGCGTTTCGCCCGGTCACAATGTGTGTCGCGGTCTTGATGGCCTTGTCTTTGCCATCGTCGGTCAGAGCCTGGAACGTCAGGATGAATGACGGCAATATGTGCCACGGCTGTCGATCGAGCGGGAACTTTGCGCGGTCGTCGGGCGTGTAATTGCCGATCCAGAAGGCGCGAATTTCTTCGCGAATCCATTCCTCGACGGTGCCGTACCGACTGCGCCGGTCGGCCACCGACAGTGACTCGGCCGAGCCACTGCGGTCTCGTTTAAGGGCGTCCTGCAATTCCTGGCGAAGGCGGGACAACTGACCGCGCAGCGATTCCGCCTGTTCGGCGAGCCCCGCCTCGCGCTTTCGACCCGCGGCGAGCGCCTCGGCCAGTCCACGGTTCCGTTCGGCGAGCTTGTCCAACTCGACCTTGTAGTTCGTGAACGTGCGCTGGATTTGTTTCGCCGTGAAGGTCGTGAGCGACCGCTCTTGCGGAGTCAACCCGTCGTACCCCGACCCGGAGCCGACCACCGGGATTTCGCCGGTGTCGGTCGAGAGCGACCCGAGCTTTGAACTGAGTGTGTCGAGATCGACCTGCATCTGTTTCGACAGCACACCCAGAGCCATCGTCAGTTCGTCGGCCGCCCGCTGGTCGCGATCCCATTGTTCCTTGGTCGATTCGATGAGGTCCATTTTGGATTTCGTCAACCAAGGTTCGCCCCCGGCGACAACCGGCGGAGCCTCGGCGATGGGTTCGTCGTCGTCGACGTCGAAGTGGTGGAGTCGAAGTCGCCCGGAGGGGTCGCGCACCACCCGAACGCTGACGATGTCGCCGACGGTCCAGAGGCGCTCGATGACGTCTTTCGGGTTCGACGACACCTCGTCGCGTTTCATAATGACCGAGAACGCCGGATGGAGTCGAACGTCCGCCTCTTGTCGGGAGACGGCCGCGACCAATCCGAGCACGACGGTTCCCTCGGGGTAAGAGTCGAAGAATCGAGCCTCGGTCCAGTCACCGAAGTCGGGAAAGAACCGCATGGCGTTGTGGTCCCACTCCCCGGCCAGCGCCATTCCGACGCTCAGAAACGCGTCGAGCGGCATGCCGTTGAACTGACTTCCGGCGTCAATCATCATGAAGTCCCGGGAAACAGGGGCGCCGGTGTCGGGCTTGACCATCACCATCGACGGGGAAACGGACGCGACCGTTCCGCTCACGCGAATTCGAGTGCCCATGCCGTCCCCTCCTGTTAGGGAAATGTTAGACGGTGCTACCCCGACGAAACCCTTCACGCGTGTTCGCGGGCAATCGCGCGCACTTCGTTGCGCAGGAAACTGTTGCTTCCGTTGTTCCCGCACTGCTCGTCGGCCTGGCGAATCGCCTCGTCGACGTCGATTCCGCAGTGCAGCGCGAGGTACAGCGCGGCGACGGATGGCGTTCGGTTATGCGCCGCGACACAGTGAAGGAACACGGTGCGACCTTCGGCGACGAGTGCGGCGACGGTGTCGGCGGCGTCCTTGAGAACGAACCGCAGGTTCGGGTTCGATTCGGGACTCGACGAGTCGACGAGCCAGAACTCGACGTGCTCGCGGTTGCCGGCGAATGCCGATCCGACTCGCGACAGGCTGACGACCGCGTCGACTTCCGGCGGGAGGGCGTGGATGTCGCCTTCCGCCCCGATCCAGACGCGTTCGGCGTTGTCGAGTTCGACGAGGGCGAGGTCGTAACCGCCCATGTCTTCGACGTCGGGCCAGCCGCTACCGGTCAGAGATTCCCCGCCCGTCCCTGCGAGGTACGCGAACGTGAGCAGTTGGCGGTACTGCATCGGCAGGTCGAGGGTTTCGGACGAATACGGCCAGCCGTTGAGGTAGCGGCGCCAACGCGCCGGGATTGCCGAGCACCCAAAGCGTGCACCCGCGAGTGCACCGGCAATCGCGCCCACCGTGTCGGCGTCGTTTCCGGACCGAACCGCGGCTTCGATGGCGTCCTCGGCGCTGACCGCGACAGAAACCGCGCGCCACGCGGCTTGCAGTGCGCCGACCGCTCCGCCGTTGTCGGGGATGTCGCTGACGGCCTCTGCCGCTTCGGCGAATTCGATTCGGCCGAACCACAGTGCTCGGCGGTCGGGGTCATCCACCGCTCGGGTGATGGCCTCTCGGATGTCGAGGCGGTTCTCCAGAATCGCAATGCGAATTGCCACGCACCAGATCGCGCAGGCATCCAGCGCGTCGGCGTGCGGATGGGTTAGTCGGGAAATGGTGTGAGCGGCCTCGATCATTTTCGCTTCGTCGTCGAGGTACGCAATCGCGACGGGCGAGGTCCGCATGAGTGATCCGTTTCCGCACGCGTCGGGGTTGTTGTCGAGGTATGCCTGGGCGGCCGCCATGACGTTCGCCGCGGTGGCGTTGCTCGGTGTGATTCTGGTGAGCGCGGCGCGAGTCTGCATTCCGATGTCGGTCGCGCCCATCCCCCAGTCGACGAGTCCGCGCGCAACGCGGTCGAGCACCTTGGGGTCGAGAAGGTCGTGTCCTTGGACGAGCTGGCGCAGCAAGACGATGCCCTGTTCGGTGTCGTCGGTCCACTGGCCTTTGCGCCAATCGAAAGCACCGCCCGAACCCATATCGAGTGGGCTGGGGTCGGTGAGGGGCGGGTGAAACTCGTGTCGTGCTCCGAGGGCGTCGCCGGATGCTGCGCCGACGATCGTTCCCACGATCTGGTCCATGTTGGATTTCATGTTCATAGTGTCTCCTTCAGAGTTGAATTTTCCTTGATTGACGGGCGGTGCGAAATGGGGCGTTGGGAAAAGAGTGTGGGGCCGACCCACCGACGAAAGGAAAACGGGTCGGCCCCACGGGAGCCGCGACTTAGGCGGACATGACCACGGCCCGGTCATTCGTCGCGGTGAACTGCAGGACGGTCGCTTCGTCACGCTCGTGAGCGACGCCCGTCACCGTGATGCCGTGCCCCTCCCACGTGAACGTTCCCTTGCCGTCGACGACGGGGTGAGCGTCCTCGATGGCGTCGATGAAGTCCCGTGCGTCCTGCGACCGAACGGTGCGGGCGGGCGTCAGTCGGCCGTCGATCTCGGCGGCGATGGCGATGCCCTCCCAGCGCTCGGCGAAGGCGACGGAGGAACCGAAGACCTCGGCGGCGACGATCTCACCGCCGATGGCGATGACGACACCCCGCTGTCCAGCGAGCGGCTTCAGCATTGCGGGGTGATCCGCAATTTCGCTGTCCTGGATTCGCTCACCTCGGGCGAGCTGTTCCTTCGACACGTTAAGTCGCGCCTGACGTGCCGTCGCCCGCTCCTTGAAGTTGGACGTCGCCGACCGTTCGCCGAGTCCGTTCTCGATTCGGCTGATGCGGTCCCAGACGGCGCCCTGCGCCATGCCGGGCTCCAACTTGAACGCCCGTCGACGTGCCTCGCGGACCGAATACGCGGTCTTGAGGTTCGTCGAACGGTGTCCGCGTCCCGCGTTCCAGCGACCGGCCTCGACGCAGTTGACGGGAATCACGATCGACTGCCCTGGCATGACGAGAGTCGTCTCGGCGGCCATGCGGTCCTGACGACCACCCTCGAGGATGTCGCCCTCGAGGATCAACTGCGCTTTCGGCGTCGGGTTGCTGACGCTGAGCTGCGGGACGTTGCCGCCCCCGACCTCGTCGATGACGAGTCCGCGCCCGCCCCAGTCGATTCCCCGGACGCCGTCCGCGTCGCTCCACACGGGGAAGACGGTGACGGATCCGCAGACCACTCCCCGTCCCACGTGGAGCGCCGGGAGGCGCAGGTTGGAGAGCGAGTTTCGCTCGGTGTGCTGTGTTGTTTTCTTCATGTTGTATTCCTTTCGATTTCGTTAGATGAAGAGTTGATTATCGCTTTGTTGCGATAATTAGATGGACGACGAAGCGAGGTTCGAGGGAGTTACTCCTCGCAGGAACGCTTCGAAGCGAGGGTTGCAGAGCGCGTGGCGCGACCGCTTGACCCGGATGAGGTTGATCGCCGCTTCGGCCGAGTAGCCGTCGATGATCAGGATGAGAGCGACGATGAGTCCTGAACGGTTCCATCCGGCCGCGCACCGCGAGAGGACACGCTTGCCGCGCTTCCACTCCGAGTGCAGGAACCGGGCGATACCGATGAGGTAGTCCATGTTTGCGTCGTCCATTTCGCCGTCCCAGAAGGGGTAGCGCATCTCGAGCACGTGCCAGTCCGCCGGCCGAGCTTTCTGATAGAACGTCGCCACGAGGTCGAATTCGCGCGGTTTGATGGCCCGACTGTGGGGGTGGGCCTCTGCGCGACTCACTGCACCGTCGTCGTCGTGCGTTCCGCCCTGCCACAGTCCCGGCAGGATCTCGGAATAGAGACCGCCGCGAAGCGTGTTGCGCGGAACCCGGAACGGGTCGACGGGAAGGTCCACCGTTTCGGGAGTCGAGTCGCCGGTGACGTTCTCGGTTTCGGAAGCCGAGTTGTCGTTGACGTTCTCGGGGTTGTTGTTTTCATTCATTGTTTTGCCTTTCTCTGGCAGTTTGGATTAGCGCATTGTTGCGACTAATTTCTTACTCCATCAGTATATCACACCCACCGACATATAACTCGTTGGTGCGATAAATAGCGTGTCGTGTTAGCCTTAGGTCATGAACGACAATGTTTATTCCCCGGGGCGCGATCTGGCCGATTATCCCCGCCCCTCCGTCGCAGTCGACGTCGCCGCATTCACCTATTCCCGGCAGATGTCGCAGCTGATGTTGCTCCTTATTGACGGCGAGAACGGCCTACGCCTGCCCGGCGCCTTCGTGCGCGAGCGCGAACCACTCGCCCAGACCGTCGAACGCTGCATGATGAGCAAAGCCGGAGTCAAGGGAGCCCGCGGAACGCTTCTGAGGATCTTTGACGAACCCGACCGCGACCCGCGTGGGTGGGTCCTCACCGCGGCCCACCTGATGGTGGTCCCCGAGACCGACGCCCAGCGTTACGACCGCAGTCGCGCAAACTGGTTGCCGATCCACGCAAATCTCGAGTTGCAAGGAGACCACAACGCGATTGTGCGTGCCGCAATCGAGAAACTGCGACAGGAATACGAAATCGACCAGACTCTCGTCAAAGGTAGGACCAGCGGGCGTTCCTCGGGCAACCAACGGAACATCTATGCGGGAAAGCCAGATCCCGAATATTTTTTCTCGACGCCGTTCACCCTGCGCGAACTGCAGGTGTTGCACGAGACGGTCGCGGGGCGACCCTTCATGTCCAGCTCGTCGCTGTCGAAAACGCGAACGTCCGGCACTCTGCGCGACACCTTCCGTCGCCTCATGGAACCCCAGCTCGACGAAGTGGGAACCAACGAGGGAGCGTTCAATTCACGCGGTGCGCCGTCGCGCACCTGGATTCACCGCAACTGACCTACACTGAAAGTCCGATTGAAAGGACAACCATCATGGGAATTGACGTTTACGGAGCCGACTGGTGCGGTGACTGCACCCGCGCCAAGATGTTGCTCGACCGCCAGGGCGTCACCTACAACTGGATTGACACAGACGCCGACGACGACGCCCGCGCCAAGGCCATCGAAATCAGCGGCCTGCAGAAAATCCCCGTCATC
>JBIIFF010000046.1:0-9846 GCA_044237445.1 Microbacteriaceae bacterium
CGATGCCGCGTTCGACCAATTCGACGAGGTGGACCTCATCCTCTTGCCCGAGTATTCGTCCTGGTACCACCCGGATCCGTCCCACTGGGAATCCGGAGCGGAATCGGTGGAGGGTGACTTCGTCGCGTTCCTGCGGGGAACCGCCGCTCGACTGGACGCCACGATGATCGCGGGCATGTTGATTCGCGGCCCACGTGGGTTGACCAACACGGTCGTCGCCGTCGACGACAGCGGGTTGGTAGGGCGATACGACAAGGTCCATCTTTACGACGCATTCGGATCCTCCGAGTCGACCGTCGTGACCGCTGGCGATCCCGCGGCAGAGCCACTCGTCGTGACGGTGAAGGGGTGGAAAGTCGGCGTTCAGACCTGTTACGACCTGCGATTCCCGGAAGTGTCGAGGCGGCTCATCGACGCGGGTGCGACCGTTCTCGCGGTCCCGTCCGATTGGGTCCCAGGGGAGCACAAGTCCCACCACTGGCGAACTCTTCTCACCGCGCGCGCAATCGAAAACATCGCGTGGACAGTCGCGGCAAACCACGCGGCCCCTTCCGGAATCGGCGAATCGCTTGTCGTCGACCCGCTCGGGACGGTCGTGATCGAGGCGGGGAAGACCGACTTTGTGTGTGACGTGACACTGGACCCAGACAGCGTCGTCCACGCCCGACTCGCCAATCCCGCGTTGGCGGCTCGACGCTACGGAGTCGCACCGGCGTAGTTGTGGATAGTTTCCACCGCGCGTTCCCACTCTTGCCACTATCGAGGCATGCGCCACACCGTCGTCCTCTTCCTTCTCACAACGCTACTCGCAGCATGCTCGTCCCCCGTGGCGAAGGTCACGTCGCCGCCGATTCACTCCACGATTGACGCAACGGTTCTGGTTGTTGATGCCGAGGTGCTTGTCGCCCAAACCATGACCTCCTACATCGACATCACCAACGACATCATGGGTGGCGCGGATCCGGCATTGATCGAGCAGGTGACCACGGCGGAATGGGCAGTCGAGGAACAGGACAGTTTTCGTGCTCTGGACGCGCTCGGAGGACGTGTGCCCGACGCCGCCATCACCCAATTTGAAATCATGTCGGTGAGAGGCCGCCACACGCTCGTCGATGCACAGGTGGCCGCGTGCATCTCCGGTGCTGTGCAACCGATGCGCGTGAGCATTCGGATGGTGCCTCGCGACTCTGCCCTGGTCATTGCAGAAATTGTCCCGTGGAAGGACTCGACGTGGTGCGCCCCGCTCGCATCGCTCTGATTGCGGTGGCGGCATTCGCGTTGATGCCGCTCTCGAATCCGGCACAGGCGACCACGTGTACCGCCGCAAACATCGCGGCCGGGAACTGCTCGGTGAACGGGGGAACCACCGGCGGCGGCGTCGACCTGTGGGGTGACGCGACATCGGGGGGTTCGGGCGGTTCGAGCGGAGGTTCAAGTGATGGCCCCGACGAATGCCCCGAAGTGGTCAACGGCCAGTGCGTCGGAACCTCGCCCCCGAAGGACGGTTCCGGACCCACCTCGATCAGCGATCTCGAGTCGTTTCGCCCGCGCACCCCGACCCAGTTCGTCGAGCCGTCCGGTTGGTCGGTTCGACGAATCCCGACCAACTTCTGGACCGCTGTCTCTACTCACACCGTGTCGGGAGAATTGCTCGGAAACCCTGCCGACGTCCGATTCACGCCGGTTCTCTTCCGACGTTACTTCGGAGACGGAGAGAGGCGAACGAGTGCGATGAAGGGAGCCTCCTGGCGCGATCTCGGGCAGGCACCGTGGACAAGAACGTCGACGAGTCATGCGTACGACTCGGAGGGACGCTATCGGGTGAGAGTACTCGTGTGGTACTCGGCCGCGTATCGATTCGGTTCGCAGGATTGGGTTCCATTGACCGGAGAGGTCGCGGTGTGGGCGAACGAGCTCAACCTGACGGTGTTGTCGGCCGATCTGGTTCTGGTTGACCGATCGTGTGGGGAAACATCGCCGGGCTGTCCGAACGATGACGCATAGGGCAAGGTAAGTCCCACTTAGGGAAATTCATAGGAAACGAGTAGATTCTTGACCCATGGAAAACGACAACGCGACACCCGCTCAAGCCGCTACCCCTCGCAAACCCGCCGCGCCTCGTGCGTCGTCTGTGTCGGCTGGTGCCGATGCACCGAGCGCTCCTCGCGCCCCTCGCGTTCGCAAGGTGGTTCCTGTTACCGCGGAGACGGTCGCGGCGGTCCCCGCCGACGAATCCGATCTCAGTTCTCGGACGCGTCGGCCGTTCCTCGCCGGCCAAATCCCACTGAAAACCGCGGCCAGTATTGCGGTCGTCGCCGGAGTCCTTGGTGGTGCGCTGGGCGTCACGGTGGCCGGAATCACCGGGTCCGGGTTTCGCACAGTGGTCCAGCCGCAGGCCGTCACCATTACCGATGCGGGCAACCCGAGCTCGGCGACGGCCGTCGCCGCAAAATCCCTGCAGTCGGTCGTCACGATTGAGGTGTCGGGCGAGACGGCGTCCGGCGCAGGTTCCGGCGTCGTCTATTCCGCGGACGGTTACATCATCACCAACGCCCACGTCGCCACCCTGTCGGGAAAAGAAACCTCTCCGACCATTCGCGTCACGCTCAGTGATGGGCGCCTCTTCCCCGCCAGCATTGTCGGAGTGGACTCCGTGCTCGATATCGCGGTCATCAAAATCGACACCACGGGACTCGTGCCCGTCGATTTCGGCGACGCCGATTCGATCACCGTCGGCAGCGAGGTCATCGCAATCGGCGCGCCGCTCGGACTTCAGAACACTGTCACGGAAGGCGTCGTGTCGGCGTTGAATCGGTCCATCACCATCTCGAATGAACAGGACGGTTTCAACTTCGATCTGCCCGGATCGGAGGATTCGGCGTTGGCCCAGGATCTCTCGCTACCCGTCATTCAGACCGACGCCGCAATCAATCCGGGGAACTCGGGTGGGGCGTTGTTGAATTCCCTCGGGCAACTTGTCGGTATCAATGTCGCCATCGCTAGCAGCGGGTCGTCCGACGGGTCGATCGGTGTCGGTTTCGCGCTTCCAGCGACGCTGGTCAAACGCGTCGTCACTGACCTCATCACGGACGGAACATCCCTGCACGGCCGAATTGGGGCGATGGTGAGTGGCGTTTCCGCCAGCGACGGAGTCATCGGTGCGGAAGTTCAGGGTGTCGATCTAGGTTCGCCCGCGGCGGACGCAGGTCTCAAGAAGGGGGACGTCATCACCTCGTTCAACGGAATTCCGATTCGAGACGAAGTGGACATCACCGCGCAGGTTCGGTCAGTCCGCCCCGGCACCGAAACCACCTTCACCTACGTTCGGGGCGGTGTTTCGCGGGAGGGCACGATCACGGTCGGCTCGCTCGAATAACCACTCGCGGTAAACTATCGGTATGACTTCTGACGGCGACAACCCCGGAACCATCGACGTGCTGGACCGCGAACTCGAGCGCTTGCTCGAGAACGACGGAACGGACGACGGGGACCACGACAAGTTCTCGCACTACGTGAAAAAAGAGCAGATTCTCGAGTCGGCCGTGACCGGAAAGCCCGTGCGGGCGTTGTGTGGCAAAAAATGGACTCCCAACGCTAATCCGGACCGATTCCCGGTCTGTCCCACGTGCAAAGAAGTGTACGAGCGAATGCGCGACGAGTAATCGGGATGACCGCATCGACCGCACTGTTCACTGACCGTTACGAATTGACCATGATCGACGCCGCGATGCGCGACGGGCACGCCGATCGACGCTGTGTGTTCGAGGTGTTTACGCGACGACTGCACGGGGGTCGACGGTATGGCGTCTGCGCGGGGGTCGGCCGCCTTCTCGACGCAATCGAATCCTTCCGTTTCACCGACGAGATTTTGGCGTGGCTCGACTCGGAACACATCGTGTCTCCGGCGGCGCTCACGTACCTCTCCACCTATCGTTTCACCGGTGATGTCCGGGGTTACCACGAGGGCGAATTGTTTTTCCCCGGTTCGCCGGTTCTGGAAGTAGAGGGGACGTTTGCCGAAGCGGTCATCATCGAAACACTCGTTCTGTCGATCCTGAATTACGACAGCGCCGTCGCAACCGCAGCATCTCGCATGGTGACGGCCGCCGAGGGGACGCCGCTCATCGAAATGGGCTCCCGTCGCACCTCCGAGGGAAGCGGTGTCGCGGCGGCACGCGCTGCGTACATCGCGGGCTTTTCCTCGACGTCCAACCTGGAAGCGGGACGAACATGGGGAGTTCCGACGAAGGGAACATCAGCACATTCATTCACCTTGCTGCACGACAGTGAGGAAGAAGCTTTTCGCGCCCAGGTGGCCGCGTTCGGTCCCGAAACGACGCTCTTGATCGACACCTTCGACATCACGACCGCGGTCGACACTGCCATCCGTGTGGCGGGGACGAAACTGGGGGCCGTCCGGATCGACTCGGGTGACCTCCCTTCGTTGGTCCGAAGTGTTCGGAATCAGTTGGATTCGCTTGGTGCTACCGAAACCGCCATCGTGGTCACCAATGACCTCAACGAGAACACGATTGCGGCTCTGCGCGGCGCGCCCGTGGATGTTTTCGGGGTGGGGACATCCGTCGTGACGGGTTCCGGTTCACCCGCGGCGGGGATGGTCTACAAGTTGGTCGAACACCACAATTCGGCGGGAGAGAGGGTTGCCGTATCGAAGCGCTCGCCGGAAAAACTCGACCCGGCCGGCCGCAAAGTCGCGCGGCGGCAGATTGTGGACGGAGTGGCCACGGCAGAGCTCGTCGATATCGGTGTGTTAGATCGATCGTCCGGTGAGGGCCGAGCCCTCGTCCACGACTTTGTCGTGGGCGGCGAGATCCGCGACGAATTTCGCGGTGCGGCGGGCGTCGAACGCGCGCGCGTGCATCACCAACTCGCGGTGGCCGAATTGCCGGAATCCGGGCGACGATTGTCGCCGGGTGACCCCGCGATTCCCACCGTGTTTCATTGACGTTAGTAGGCTGAACGCGTGAACCGGGATGCGAGCATTGGCGTTATCGACAGTGGTGTCGGTGGTCTCACCGTGGCTCGTGCCATCATCGACCAGTTGCCGGGCGAGTCGATTCGATACATCGGGGACACTGCTCACGGGCCCTACGGTCCGTTGCCCATTGCCGAGGTTCGCGACTACGCGCTCTCACTGCTGGACGAACTCGCAAACCAGGGAGTAAAACTTCTCGTCATCGCCTGCAACACTGCCTCGGCCGCGATGTTTCGCGACGCGAAAGAACGGTACACCGACCGGCTCGGAATCCCCGTGATCGAGGTGATTCGGCCTGCGGTGCAGACAGCGGTCACTCGAACACGCTCGAAAAAAATCGGTGTGATTGGGACGGTGGGCACAATCAAGTCGGGCGCTTACCAGGACTCGTTTGTCGCGGATCCGTCGATTGAGGTCACGGCGGTGGCCTGTCCACGATTTGTCGAGTTTGTTGAGGCGGGGATCACGAGCGGCGACGAACTGTTCGCCGTCGCCAACGACTATCTGGCACCGCTGAAGGCTGCCGAGGTGGACACCGTTCTGCTCGGATGTACCCACTATCCGTTGCTGTCCGCCGCGATTCAATACGTGATGGGTCCCGATGTTTCGCTCGTGTCCAGTGACGACGCAACCGCGTACGAGGTGTACCAGACGCTTCTAACCCACGACCTGTTACGAACGGACCCGGCACCGCCGAGGCACTCGTTTGAGACGACCGGAGGGGACCGCGAGAGGTTTCGATTACTCGCCCACCGCTTTCTCGGTTTGGAAATCGATCGAGTGGAAGAGTTTCCGACCGGCGCCATTTCCCTTCCCCCCGCATCTGAACTGGAGAACAACGACTCATGACACGCATCGACGGACGCACCAACGCCGAGCTTCGACCCGTAACCATCGAGCGCGGGTGGTCGGCACAGGCGGAAGGCAGCGCACTGATTTCGTTTGGCAACACCAAGGTTCTCTGCACCGCATCCTTCACGAACGGCGTTCCCCGCTGGATGTCGGGCAAGGGCAAAGGCTGGGTTACGGCCGAATACGCGATGTTGCCTCGGGCAACGAACGACCGAAATGATCGTGAGAGCGTGAAGGGAAAAATCGGCGGGCGAACGCACGAAATTTCTCGACTGATCGGGCGCAGCCTCCGCGCGGTGGTGGACATGAAGGCTCTCGGTGAAAACACCATCGTCATCGACTGTGACGTTCTCCAGGCCGACGGTGGAACCCGCACCGCGGCGATCACCGGCGCCTACATCGCCCTGCACGACGCAATCGAATGGGGCCGCGCGAAGGGATTCATCGGGAAAAACTCGGTCGCATTGATTGATTCGATTGCCGCAATCAGTGTGGGAATAATCGACGGAACCCCGATGCTGGATCTGCAGTACACCGAGGACGTTCGCGCCGAAACTGACATGAACGTCGTGGCGACAGGACGAGGGCTGTTTGTCGAGGTGCAGGGGACGGCGGAGGGCGCGCCGTTCGACAAGTCGGAACTCGATGCGCTGTTGACGCTCGCCACCGACGGTACAGCGCGCCTGACCGAAATTCAGGCGGCGACCTTGGCGGTGTCGTCAACATGATGACGCTCGTGGTGGCGACGCACAACGTGCACAAGCTGGGCGAAATCTCGCTCACTCTGGGTGCCCTGATCGGACCCGGAATCGAGCTTGTCGCAACGACCGGACCCGAACCCGTTGAAGACGGAAAGACGTTCGAAGAAAACGCCCTCATCAAGGCGCGGGCAGCGTTTCGCCATTCGGGCCAGCCTTCACTGGCGGATGATTCCGGAATCTGTGTCGATGCCTTGGATGGTGCTCCGGGTATTTTGTCGTCGAGATTCTCGGACGAAGGAACGGACGCCGCCAACCTGGCCCTTCTGTTGGACAAATTGAAGGGCGTGAAAAACCGATCCGCACGATTTGTTTGCGCGGTCGCTTTTGTCAGTGAGGATGGCGAGCGCGTCGTTCGGGCGGAGTGGCCCGGCGCCATTCGCGCCGCCGCGAAGGGTAAAGCGGGATTCGGGTACGACCCGATTTTTGCGCCCGCCGGTTTCACCCGAACGGCTGCCGAGCTGTCGTCGCTGGAAAAAGCCGCGTTCAGTCACCGAGCCCGCGCACTGGGACTCATTGCGCCCACCATCAACCGTTATGCGCAGGCGCGTGACTAACATGGCCCGCAATTCGACCCGCATTGCACTGGTGTCACTCTTGGGGCCGGCGTTTGTTGCTGGGGTTGCGTACCTGGACCCGGGAAACGTCGCGGCCAACATCACCGCGGGGGCACAACTCGGCTTTCTCCTGATTTGGGTCGTGGTCGCGGGAAACATCATCGCGTGGCTCGTTCAGTATCTTTCCGCAAGTCTGGGCATTGTCACGGGGAAGAGTTTGCCCGAGGTCCTCGGAACGCGGATGCAATCCCGCGGCGGGCGGTTGGCGTACTGGTTTCAGGGCGAAGTCATCGCGATGGCCACCGATGTCGCCGAGGTGATAGGCGGGGCAATCGCGCTCAACCTGTTGTGGGGCGTCCCGCTCTGGCAGGGCGGACTGATCATCAGCGCGGTTTCGTTGGCTGTCCTCGGAGTTCATTCACGCTTCGGGGCTAAACCGTTCGAACGCGTCATCATTCTGTTTCTCGTCGTCATCGCGGTCGGGTTCGGCGTCGCGCTCTGGGGGGAACCCGTCGACTCATCGGAACTGCTGGCGGGACTCGTTCCACGACTGCAGGGTTACGACTCGCTGCTCCTCGCGGCAGCGATACTCGGTGCAACGGTGATGCCCCACGCTATCTACGCTCACTCCGGTTTTGCCCGCGATCGGATTGTCGCGTCGGACAACATTCCGCTTGAGCGGCTGCGCGTCGCGACCCGGGTCGACGTCTCGCTCGCTCTCGTGATTGCTGGGTCGGTCAACATCGCGCTTCTCATCATCGGTGCCGTCCTCCTTGCCGGGCAACCGAACACCGACACTCTCGACGGGGCTTTTGTCGCATTGCAGAGTGTGTCCGGTCCGATGATTGCAACGGCATTCGCGGTTGCGTTGCTCGCCTCGTCACTCGCGTCCACGGCCGTGGGCGCGTATGCGGGGGCCGAAATCATGCACGGATTGGTTCGCCGCAGAATCGCGCCGCTCGTTCGGCGTGGCGTCACGGTGGTACCCGCGATCGTCATCCTTGCGCTCGGAGTTGAGCCGACCACCGCCCTGATTCTGTCGCAGGTGATCTTGAGCTTCGGCATTCCGTTCGCGCTGATTCCGCTCATCGTTCTCACGGGAAATCGTGACGTGATGGGGACGTACCGTTCCCACGGCGCGGTTCGAGCGCTCGCCGGAATCGCAACCGCGCTCGTCATCATCATCAACGGCGGACTGATTGTCCTTACGCTCGGTGCGGGAGGTTAGGCGGCGGGGTCTTCTTCACGAATCTCGCGGCGCTCTCGGAGCCAGTGGATTCCGATCGAGCCGACACTGATAACAATCACGCCGATCAGCACAATGTCGATGTATTCGACCACGAGGTCGGCAACCCCGGGGATGAAAGCCACCAGCCACCCAATGAACGGCAGCAGAGCGGCCCACAGCAGCGCACCGAGAGCATTGAACAGGGTGAAGGTGAGGCGGTTCATTTTGCCGATGCCGGCGGCAACAGGAAGGAGCGTTCGAACGATGGGGACGTACTGACCGATGGTCAGCGATAACGGACCCCATTTCTGAAAGAACTCTTCGGTGCGGACGACGCTCTTTTGGGAGAGCAATCCGCCCTCGGTCCGGCGGAAGACCGCGGGTCCGCCGACTTTGCCAATCTGGTAACCGAGTTGGTTCCCTGCGATTGAGGCGAAAAAGATGACGAGCGAAACCAGCCAGATTGGCTGCGGAATCGTTCCGGTGTTGGTGAGGATTCCGGTTACCAACAAGAGTGTGTCCCCGGGCAGCATGAAACCGATGAGTAGTCCGGTTTCCACGAAAACGGTTGCGGCGACGAGAAGTAGCGCCCAATTACCCGCGCCTTCGATGAGCGTGGTGGGGTCCAAGATTCCAGCGGCAACTATCATGTTCAACCCTTTCGTTTGTGCGGGTGGAGGGACTCGAACCCACACGCCGAAGCACAGGATCCTAAATCCTGCGTGTCTACCAATTTCACCACACCCGCGGTCTTTCTAGTCTAGCGGTCGACGTTTTCGGCGCCACGTGACGATGGCCTGTGGAGAACACCCGCGGGCGGTGAGCGTCCGCACCACGATGGTGGCATGTCATCGTCCGAATCCGTGGTGAGTCGCGTTCGTCGCGCGGTGTTGACAGGAGACGGTGTCGACGGCGCAATCGCAACCGAGGTTCGCCGTGAAAACGAGCGATCGCTCAGGGACTCGGTCGCCCACGAGGTCTCGGAGTCCGAGGTGAGTCAACGCATCCGCGGGTTTGGCCCGCTGCAACCGCTGCTCGATGACCCGTCCATCGAAGAAATCTGGATCAACGAGCCGGGTGCCGTCTTCGTGGCTCGGTCGGGTCGAAACGAACGAATCGCGACCGACCTCACCGTGGACGAACTGCGCACCCTGGTCGAACGCATGCTCCGCCACAGCGGACGCCGGATAGACATCTCACAACCATTCGTCGATGCGTCGCTCCCCGACGGTTCGCGGCTACACGTCGTCATCCCGCCTATCACGCGCGAGCACTGGAGCATCAACATTCGGAAGTTTTCGCGGTCGGTCCGCACCCTGTCCGACCTCGTCGCTCGCAGAACGGTCACTCGCGACGCCGGCGAACTTTTGTCGGACGCCGTCCGGCGCGGTCACACCGTTCTCGTGTCGGGTGCAACGCAGGCGGGGAAGACGACGATGGTGTGTGCGCTTCTCG
>JBIIFF010000037.1:0-12125 GCA_044237445.1 Microbacteriaceae bacterium
GGTGAGTCCGAACAAGCGGGCGCTGTCCGACAGCGTCACCAGAGTGCGCGACTCGGACGAATCACGCAATGGCGTGAGCCACTCGATGAATTCGAGGTCGAACCGACCCGCTGCGGTACAGGCTTCGCGAACGGAACGGCTCAGTACAGACCCAATCGCTTCGGCACACACCGACCACAAACCGACCAGGTCGTCACTCAACTCCAGGCCGCGGGTGGTCGCATACAGGCGACGATCAATCGTGTTCACGAGTCCGGCGGCGTGGGCAATTCCGACGAGCGCTGCGGCGTCCTGATCCGAAACGACCAGCCCCGCAGCGAGCGTCTTTTCCTCGGCTTTGAGAAGGCCGCCGGTCGCCCCCATCGTCAGTGGTTCGCGGGCGACCCACCCGATGAGATCGCGAATCGCGATGACACTGTGAAGAGCGACTGTGGTGCTGTCGCCCGACGTGGCGGGTTCTGCCGGAGCTGGCTGATCGAGAATCGCGGGCAACAGCGCGGTGACTTCGGGGTAGACCGCACCGCCGGCGTCGGCGAGCATCAACTCGCACGCGAGAGTGTCTGCGGCACCCTCAACGAGGGACGTGAGGGTCGGTCGCGCGAGTGACCGCAGCGTCGGAACGATGGACTCGGTCGACACGAGTGTGTCGGCCACATCGTGCAGGTCGTTCTGGCGCCCCATCGTCCACGGACGGGACAACACGAGGTCCTCGAGTTCTCGGAGTGACAGCGTTCCCAACCGAACCGAGACGACGTGTGAAGAAGGCATCCGTTTAGTTTATCGCGCTGACGGGTATCCTCGGTAATGGTCAGGATTCAAGGAGAAACAATGCCAACCGGAAAAGTGAAGTTCTTCGACGAGGACAAAGGTTTTGGATTTATCCAAGGCGACGACGGCAGCGAGGTGTTCCTCCACGCCTCGGCATTGCCCGCGGGCACGACCGTACAACCCGGTGCACTCGTCGAGTACGGCACGGTCGACGGCAAGCGCGGCCTGCAGGCTCACGGCGTCACGGTGTTGGAAGAGCCGCAGTCTGTCGTTCGCAGCCGTCGCCGAAATGCGGACGACATGGTGGTCATCGTCGAGGACGTTATCCGACTGTTGGAATCCGCGAGCTCTGATTTGCGTCGCGGGCATTACCCCGCGAACGCCCACTCCCGCAAAATCGCGGTCGTTCTTCGAAAGGTTGCGGAAAACTTTGACGCCTAAAGCACTCGAGAAGGCGGCGCGCGCCGCTCTCGAAACAATGACATCGGCGGACACGATCGGAGCAGTGCTCTCGGCGAAAGAATCCGATGGTGTCGCAGACGTCCGGTTCGTGTCGAACATGCCCGGCTATGCCGGGTGGGAATGGGTCGCGTCCCTCGCGGTCGACGGTTCCGCGACGTCGGTCTTGGAAACGGAACTTCTCGCCGGAGCCGATTCAATTCAGTCCCCCGAGTGGGTTCCCTGGGTGGACCGACTTCGGGAATACGAAGCGTCGATTGCAGCGGGAGTCGAGGACGAGGTCGTCGTAGTCCCCGATGACGAGTTAGACGATGACGATGATGTCGACGACCTCGACGATGTTGACGACGACGATTTAGGCATCGACGACCTCGACGATGTCGATGACGACGTTGACGACGATTTTGTGGTTGGTGACGACCGTTAGAGCGCGGCGATTGCCAACTCGATAGCGCCGAGCAGGCGCGTGACATCGTCCGGTTCAATCGCGGTAAACGTCGCGATGCGCAGTTGGTTTCGACCGAGTTTTCGGTACGGGTCGATGTCGACGATTCCGTTGGCGCGCAACAGTACCGACACGTTCGCGGCATCGACGGTGTCGTCGAAATCAATCGTCGCAACAACCTGCGATCGGTGCTCGGGAACCGTGACAAACGCAGCCGCATCCGTTCGACCGTCTGCCCAGTCGTAAATACGCTTCGACGAAGCCCGGGTTCGGGCATCCGCCCAGGCGAGTCCACCGCTTTCGCGAATCCACTGGATCTGTGCGTCCATCAACAACAGGGTCGTAATAGCCGGAGTGTTCAGGGTCTGGTTCAGTCGCGAATTCTCAACGGCAACACCGAGCGACAGAAACTCGGGGATGTAGCGGTCCGACGCTGCGATGCGCTCGATGCGTTCGAGTGCGGCGGGGGACACCAGCGCAATCCACAACCCACCGTCGCTCGCGAAGTTCTTCTGTGGCGCAAAATAGTAGACATCGGTTTCGCGGACGTCGATGTCAATCCCGCCGGCTGCGCTTGTCGCATCCACGACGGTCAGGGAACCGATGGGACCGTGACGCCGTACCGAGCTCATCGCGCCCGTCGACGTTTCGTTGTGCGGGTAGGCGAAAACATCGGCGTCCTCGTCGCCGGTGAACTGCGAAACCTCACCCGCAGCGGCCGCGTTGACAATCGGCGCGGAAAGCCAGGGGGCGCTCGCTGCTGTCACAAACTTCTGCCCGAACTCTCCGAACGCGAGGTGCGCACTGCGATTGTCGATGAGGGAAAATGCGGCCGCATCCCAGAACGCGGTTGATCCGCCGTTTCCCAGAACGACCTCGTATCCGCTCGGAAGGCGATAGAGGTCGGCGAGACCTTCACGAATCCGTCCAACCAGCGCGCGAATCGGAGGTTGGCGATGAGAGGTTCCCAGCAGGTGGGCGTGGGCGATGAGGTGGTCGATTTGCTCGGAGCGCACTTTCGAGGGCCCGCACCCGAATCTCCCGTCGGTGGGCATCAATTCGGGCGGCAGTCGAAAGTCTGACATTGCCCCAGTCTAAACAATCCACAGTGGCTGATTTTTGGATGTTTTGCCACGCCGAGGCCCGCCTTCGACCTCTGCACTAAATCGCTTGGTAGGTTGAAAGAGTTCCGAACGCGCCTCCGCGCACACAGAACAATTGTGCGAAGCCCGATTTCCCCGTCGTCGCACAGTTCAACAAAACCAAGGACGGGGAGGTAAAGCGCCTCGGGCTCAGGGGACATCTCTTGAACAACGCTTTTTTCCGAATTGGTCACACCACAGCTTTAGCAATCGGCGACGCCTTCCGTTTCCTCGCCCGCGTCGGCCGAATTGCACGTCCAGCGGTTAGCGGGGTTGTTCGCACTGCGCTGCGCAGCGACACTGCTCGCCGAGCCTCCGTCTTCGCACTGGTCAGCGCTCTCGTCGGGACCGTGGCTCTGCCCGCCTACGCGTTCAGCCCCGAGATAATCGCGGCAAGCGAAGCGACCCAAGACCTGAAAACAACCGGTGGCTCGGCACTCTCCGTCGAACAATCCACTTTCCGCGCGACCAGCCAGTCTCAACTAGATCGGTTGGCGGCTGGACAGGTCAATTACCCGCGCTACAACGGGCCGTCGGCGGCGGACTTTCTCAAGAACCCGCCGTACCCCGATTTCAGTTTGTCCAAGGTGTTCGAGGTCGGCAAAAAGTACATCGGAGTCCCCTATCGGTTTGGTGGCGGAAACCCATCCGGATTCGACTGTTCCGGATTCGTCATGTTCGTGTACGCCCAGTTCGGTGTGGAACTGCCGCACAGCGCGGCCGCACAAGGGGCGATGGGGAAACCGATCCGACTCGCCGACGCGCGCCCCGGTGACATCGTCATGATTTCCGGTCACAACGGCATCTACGCCGGAGACGGCAAGATTCTCGACGCACCCGCCGCCGGAGGCGTCGTCAGCATCCGAAAGATTTGGACGTCCAACTTCTACATTGTCCGCCTCGGAATATAACCCCACAGCAATACCGAACTCGGCGCGTCACGGGCGTAGTCTGTAAATGTGAACATCACACCTCGTGTCTGTAACGGACTTGGCGGGCCCCACCGAACCTCACCCCGAGGTTTCGAATGGGAACACCCGATAAGTCCGAGTACCAGTTCGCCCCGACCAGGGCGCGAATAAGAAAAGGCATCGTCGATAGCGACGGTGCCTTTTTCGGTTAAGACACGAGCGACGATCAACACAGCCCGACAACCCACAGGCCATGTGGGAACGAAAGGAACACCATGAGAACCCTCGTCCTCAACGCAGGCTATGAACCGCTCGCCGTTGTTTCGTATCGCCGCGCACTCGTACTGGTCATGACCGGAAAAGCGAACATGCTCGCACACGAGCCCGACCACCCCGTCTTTGGAATCTCGGGTTTGTGGGACCGACCGAGCGTCATCATCCTCAGCCGTTACGTTCGCGTGCCCATGACCAAAGGTGTCCCGCTCACTCGGCGCGGGGTGCTGCGACGCGACAACAACCGCTGTGCGTATTGCGGCAACACCGCGAACACCATTGACCACGTGCAACCGAAATCGCGCGGCGGATCGGACAGTTGGGAAAACCTCGTCGCCTGCTGTGTTCGGTGCAACAACCAGAAAGCCGACCGTACCCTTCGGGAACTTGGCTGGACGCTCCGTTCTCAACCGCGTCAGCCCCACGGAACGGCGTGGCTTGTCCGCGGCATCGACCGTGACGTCCCCGCGTGGAGCGAGTACCTCGCGGCCTAGAACCCCCTCGTGGTTTACTGGTTGTGTCGCCGCTGTAGCTCAATGGAAGAGCAGTTCCGTCCTAAGGAAAGGGTTGGGGGTTCGAGTCCCTCCAGCGGCACTCTAACAAAAAGGTGTGGCGTCCCCGTTGAATAAGACGGGAGAGTCCGCAGGACTCTCCCGCTCCAGCGGCACTCTAACAGAAAGGTGTGGCGTCCCCGTTGAATAAGACAGGAGAGTGCACTGCACTCTCCTGCTCCAGCGGCACTCTTATAAAAGTTGTGTGGCGTCCCCGTTGAATAAGACGGGAGAGTCCGCAGGACTCTCCCGCTCCAGCGGCACTCTCCTGCTCCAGCGGCACAAGCTGATTACGTGTCCGAGGCTCGGTCTAACTTTGCCCCATGCAGACAATTACTCAGCAACGAGTGTCTCGGGCACTCGCCTTCCTCCTCGCCGCGCTCATCGTGATCCCCGCCCAACTTGCTGGTTCGCCCGCTGGTGCGACGGCGACCGGCGCGCCCGGACCCATTCCGTCGGTGCGGTACGACGGCAACGGACCGCGCTCGGTCGCGTTGTCGTGGGACGCGCCTCGAGGCCCTGGGTCATCACCCGTCACCGATTACGTCATCGAGTACCGCGGTGCGGGAGGATCATGGACCGTCTTCGATGACGGGATCTCAACCGTTCGATCCGCCACCGTGACCGGACTCGAGGCGCGTCGAGACTACGAACTCCGCGTGGCGGCCGTCAACGCGAACGGTACCGGCCCCGCGTCGGTGCTGGGAATTGGTGAGGAATTCGTTTCCAACCAATTTGGGACGTGTGCCGCAGATCCATCCGGTCGATTCAACTGCGTCGACGGAACCCAGGTTTATCAGTCGGGAACGGACATCGACGATCCGAACAGGATATTGCCGTCGGTTCGTGTCACGGATGTTACCAAGCGGGTTGGCTATGCCCAGAGGTGGTATATCGACCTTTCCTGTGTTCTCTCGAAATCCCGAGGCGTGGTGTGTATCAGCGGATCAAACGAGCAGGGCCAGCAGGGTCTGGGATACGCCGGTATGCCGGCGGGGAACTTTGTGGTTGAAGGACTGCCCGAGAACATCGTGGATATCTCGGTCTCCGGCAACACGGGCTGTGCTCTTTCCGACAGCAAAGAGGTGTGGTGCTGGGGGCGCTGGAGCAATGACCGTTTTGGCAAGCACCTCCTCACCCCGGCGCTCCAACTTCGGGGGGCAAAGGACCTTGATGGTCTTTGCGCAATTCAGTGGGACGACACAATCACCTGCCTCACGGCCGGCGCCATTTCCTACCGCTGGGCTTCGAACCCAGCAGCACCCACCGCTCGGCAACTTGACGCGCACAGTGGGGGAGTGTGTGCACTCACCATGCAGAATTCGGTGATTTGTTTTGACAATATCGGTGTGGCTTTTTCGACAATTGCCGGACTCACCGACGTTGTCGAGATCCAGGCTTATCCCGGACATTGGTGCGCGGTGATTATGGACGGCACGGTGAAATGTGGCGGTTCGAACGATGTCGGTCAACTTGGTGACGGCAGTTTCTCCTCTGGGACGACAACAGCACGTCTCCCCGAACCAATCGTTCGACTGGCAGAGAATGACGACGAAGTCGGGGGGATCAAAAGATCATGTGCCATCGGGGTTTCCGCGACCGTCTACTGTTGGGGCAATATCGGTGATTTGCGCCTGGGCGTCTCGTCGACCACTGTCCCCAAAATCGTCCCCGCGTTCGGACCGTGGACCGTGCGTTCAGCCGCAGCACCTGCCACGGTGACGAACCTGACACAGACCTCCCGCAGCGCCCGAACCGTTACGGTGTCGTGGGCGACACCCCACGCGGGTGACTTCGCACTGAGCGGTTATTCGCTCGAATGGCGTTTGGTGGATGGGACCTGGGCGACCGTGCCGATCGCTGCTGGGGTGAACAGCTGGACGTCACCCGAACTGGCGGTGCAGTCGACCGTCGAGGTTCGCGTCGCGGCAACGAGTGTGGCGGGAACCGGGCCGACCTCCGAAGTACTCACGGCGTCGACCGCCTTGCCACCCCAGCGACCCAGTACCCCGACGATTTCGGCGAGTACAGCCAATTCGGTGACCGTTGCGTGGCGACCCGTTTCGTCGCCGCACGAGCCCGTGTTGAATTACCAGCTGGACTGGAGCACTGACCGAACCACATGGAGTTCGAGGACCGTTTCCGCCGGAGAAACCTCGGCGATTCTGACGGGACTGTCTGTGGGTTCGGCAGTCGCCATTCGGCTCAGCGCAGTGAACGCCGCGGGAACCTCCTCCTTCTCCGAGACCGTCACGGCCTACACAACCGGACTGGTGTCTCACACAATCGCGGTTCGGGACGCCGACGGGCAACCCGTTTACGGCGGCCAGGTCACGTGGCGAAAGCGGGACGGATCGTTCGAGTCGGCGCTCGACTACGGACTGACCGTCGATGGGCGGGCAACCTTCCCGTTCATCCCCGCGGGCCCTGTCGACGTGACACTCCGGGACGTCCAGTTGTTGGGTGGCGCCATCGCGAACTACGAAGCGACCACCACCATCGGTTTCTCGACCGATTCGGTCATCACGTTGCCGCCCGAACCGTCTCAATCAACACACACGGTTCGAGTCGCTTTGCCGAACGGATTACCCGTCGTTGGCGCCACAGTGAGTGTCACCGACCTGTCCTCGTCCGCGTCGGTGGACGGGGCGCTGTTCACCTCTCCGGAAACCGTCACGGGCGGTGTGACGAACGAATACGGCGAGGTCTACCTGTCGGGATACTCCTCCGACGAATCGCGAGTGTTGGTCGAATACAACGACGGAATTCTCATTCAACGCGCGTCCGGCCCCCTGGGTGACGGCGACGCGGAATTCGTTCTTGAGGACATGCCGTGGGTGGAAACACCCGTCATCACGACCGAGCCAGTGGCGGGATCGCTCGTCACCTTGACCCTGAAAACCAGCGGATCTGTCTCGGCGGACGGCCGCAGCACGCACAGCGCAGTTGGGGCAACGGTATCGATTGCGCCCCCCGCCGGAGCCGCCCAGAAGTGCAAGGGAGCGAGGCTCTCGGCCACGGTGGGCGCGAACGGAATCGCAACACTCACGGTGTGCGCAACGAAATCGGGTCGCTACCTGATCCGCGGCGCGGGCGTCGTATCTACCGGGGCTGTGTCGCTCCAGGTAAAGGGCGCCGCACCATTACCCGTTGTGAACGCACGAGCGGTGTCACCCTCGCACGGGAACGTCACGGTCTCGTGGAGCGCTCCGTCCTACAGCGGAGGAAATCCGGTGACCAAGTACACGGTGACTCTGAAGAAGGGAAAGAAGACCCTGACAAAAACCGTCACGGGAACATCGGCGCTCTTCACCAAGATGCCCGGGGCGACGAAGTGGACGGTCACGGTCATTGCGACGTCCAAATTCGGGTCCAGCGAGCCGAGTCGGATGGTTGTACCCGTCTCCTAACCGATCGGAACCACTCCGATGCCGTTTGTGGCGGTATCGGAGTGGTTCCCTTGATTTTGCGGGGTTCCGACTAACGTGAGAACGTGTCGGAGCGGTTTGAAAACGACTGGACAGGCGACCTTTCACGTGCGCTGTCCGAATTTGATGACCCGTCGAATCTCGCGACGGGAAATCCCTCCGCCACCGTCACGAACGTCGCCCAGTCGGTGTGGGAAGAATGGCGGGACGAACTTGCGGCACTCGGTGGGGTCAACCCCCTTCTGCATTTCCCCACCGACTACGCGGTTGAACTGAGCACGGGCCACCCGGGCGGCCTCGCGCGGTTCTTTGCGGGAACACCGACACTTCTGCGAAACCTCGTTCGCGACGATGTCGCGCTGCACCGCGCCCGCCAACGCGCGTCACGGATTAACGACAAAGCGGTTGAGTTGGCCGCTGCTCGGGGGATTGATTCGGTCTTTCTCGCGGTCGGATTGGTGTCGTGGACGAACGGTGACACTCACTTCACCGCACCGATGCTGGTACGACCGATTTCGATGCACCGCAAGGGCGATGATCTGGAGGTGCAACTCACGGGCGCACTGCACCTGAACCCTGCGCTCGCCCGCGAACTCGGCCTGCAGTTCGGGATTGTTTTGGACGAGCGGGCGTTCGTCGCGCTGACGAACGACAACGGGTCCTTCCGACCAAACGGCGCTCTCGACCGATTGCACGGGCTTATCGCGCACCTCGATAACGCAACGGTTGTCCCCACTCTCGCCATCGCCAACCTCAGCGACGTTGCGTCCGAGATGGTCGCCGCGTCGCGGATTCTCGACCACCCGCTGCTCGATACGATCGGCGGAAACACGAACTCGGAACGACTCGTCACCGAAAGCCATGCGGCGGTCGACCCCGGCAACTCCGACACGCGAAGCCTTGACACCGACAGCCTGTTGCTCGATGCGGATCCTGAACAAGAACGAATCGTCGCCCACATCGTTGCGGGAAATTCAATTGTGGTCGGGACGCCGTCGGGTTCCGGCGCGACGCAAACGATTGTCAACGCCGTCGGTGAACTTATCCGTTCGGGTAAGCGGGTGCTCGTGGTTGGACCGCGCCGCGCTCGTCTCGACGATATTCGTCGTCGGTTCCGCGGGCTGGGCCTCGACGGGCTCGGGGCGTCCCCCGCCACACTCAAGGCCGATCTCATTCGGTCTATTAGCCGAATCGAAAAGACGGCGGCTCCCAACACGATGGATGTCGACACTGCGTTGTTGCGCATGCGTTCCGTCATCGCTGATTATCGAACCGCACTGAACCAGCCTGACCCCCGTTTTCGGGTGAGTGTCCTCGACGCGATTCGAGAGCTCGCGCGGTTGACGAACACGACGGACGCTGTCAACGAAGTGTCGTTGAATGTCGAGACCGTCATTGCGTTGACGTCGACCATGGACGAGGTCGTATCGATGATTCTCGCCGCCGCCGACCTGGGACAATTCCAGTCGGCACAGATTCACTCGCCGTGGGCGACCGCACATTTCACCGATTCCGAACACGCCAAGGCCGCCTTTGCCGCGGCGTCGCGACTCGACGGTGTCAGTCTCTCCACACTGGATGCGATGACCACCGAAATACTGCAACCGACACCCATCGGCATCGGAATCACGTTCGACGACCTGAAGTTTCGCCTCGACACGCTCCGGCGGGTTAGCGGCACACTCGATAAGTTCACCCCCGAGTTATTCGATCGGTCGATTGACGATTTCGTGTCGGCGTTCGCGCCAAAGTCCAGGGACAGCGCGATGCCCGGAAATCAACGGCGTCGACTGAAGAAACTGGCAAAGGAATTCCAGCGCCCGGGCGCCCACGTTCCCGACATGTTCGACGCGCTGAGTGCTGCGCGGGACGCCCGGCAGGGGTGGAATTCACTCGTCAATGTCGCCTACCGACCAGCGGTTCCCGCGGGTTTCCTCGGGCTCGCTGAGCAGCTCGACGAGGTTCTGTCCGACCTGGCAACGCTCAACACTGTCCTCGGACGCAATCTCTCCTCGGAACCCCGTGCCGTCGTTACGGCGCTGGTGTCAGCCCTCGCCCAGGACACCGTGAGCATCGACACCGTCCAGGAACGCAGCACCATCACGGAATCGATGCGCGCCCGTGGACTCGAGGGGTTGCTCGCCGCGTTCAGCGGTCGAATCGTCACCCGAGACATCATCACCGCGGAACTCCAACTCGCGTGGTGGCGCGGAGTGCTCGAGGCCATCATCAGTGACCGTCGACAACTGCTCGGTGCCGACACCACGATTCTTGACCGCCTGGAACACGATTTCCGCTTGGTCGATCAAGCACACATCACCGGCAATGCTCACAAACTGGCGCACTCGCTCGCCGAGGCGTGGCGCATCGCGTTGGTGGACCTCCCCGACGAATCCGCCGCCATCAAGACCGCTCTGACGGTCGGGCCGACCACAGCGCGAAACCTTGCGTTGATTGCCCCAATCCTGACCGACATTTTGGCGCCGGTGTGGTGTGTGTCGCCCTACGCCGTCAGTTCGCTTGCAATCGTCCAGCAGTTCGACGTGGTGATTCTGGTGGATGCCGGTGCCATCTCTGTCGCCGAAGCCGCGCCGGCGATTTCCCGCGGGAAACAGATTGTGGCGTTCGGCGACCCTGTGACCGACCACCCCACTCCGTTCACCATCACCCCCGACGATGAGCTTGACGCAGGTGTTGCCGCTCGTTCGATTCTGTCCGAGCTCGCTCAGATTCTGCCGACTCACGCGATGACAATGTCCTATCGACCGCTTGGCACGGGACTCGCCGCACAAATTGCGCATCATCTGTATTCGGGTGGACTGCGGTCGTGGCCGCTGGCATCGACGTCGCTCGGCGAATTGGGATTGTCGTTCATCACGATTGACGGCAAAGGTCCCCTCGACGAGAAGACGGGACGGATTGAAGCGACCGCGTCGGAACTGGATGCGATTGTGGCGAACGTCGTGGAACACGCAACGCTTCACCCCGAACAATCCTTGATGGTGGTGAGTGCATCGGCGCTAACGGTCGCGCGAGTTCAGGACGCGATTCAGAGTGCGCTGCCCGCGAATCGAACACTTCAGGATTTCTTCGCGCGTCACGAGGACACCCCGTTTGTCGTGTTGAGCCTCCACCAGGCGTCCGCGGTCACGCGCGACCGCGTGATCTTCGCCCTCGGGTTCGGGCGTAGCCCGCACGGCCGCGTTCTCAGTGACCTCGGCGCGCTGTCCACCGACAACGGAGAACGACTGGTTGCGATTGCGGTCACGCGCGCAACGAGGCACCTCACGGTGATTTCGGCCTTGTCTACCTCGGATTTGCGTGAAGAGCGAATGTCGCGGGGAGTCCGGCTGCTGGGTGAATTCATTGATGACACTCTCGCGTTCGTCCCCGAACCGGCGGACCAACATCATCTGCTCAGCGACCTCGGTGAACGCCTGAGTAAACGCGGTGCGACACTCCTCACGGATGTTCCCGGGATTCCGCTCGCAGCGCGAATTGGTGACGCCTGTGTGGCGATCGATATTGACGACAACATCATGCCGATGACGCTGCGCGAAGGTCTTCGAATTCGCCCCGCGATGTTAGCCCGCTGTGGCTGGCGATATGTTCGTGTGCACGAACTGCAACTGTTCCTCAGTCCCGACCTGGTGGCCGATCACATCGAGAGAGTCCTTCGTGACGGACAAGAAACGCCCTAAGCGCCGGGTTGTGCGTCCCGCGCCGCCGGGAACGGACCCGACGCCGGCACCGGAACCCGATCGTCACTCCGAGACGGAGAACGACGAGCGGCTGAAAGCGGACAAACCGCCGCACTATTGAATGAACGCGACTTCCGACTCGGTTGCGATCGCGCCGACCCGGGCGTCGTGCGATTCGGTCGGCACAGACGCGACGATGTCCGAATCGAAAACGACCGCAATCACAAGAGGTGATCCCTCCACGGTTTCGAGAAACCGGTCGTAGTAGCCCTTGCCCCATCCAAGCCTGTTGCCGTCTCGGTCGACCGCGGCCGCAGGAACGAGAACCGCATCCAGTACCCCCACCGGTACGCGCTCGCCACTGGCCGGGATCGGCATGTTCATCGAGTCCAAGGTGGTGTTCGCGATTGCGCCCGCGTCAAGATTGACCCAATCGAGCGACCCGCT
>JBIIFF010000016.1:0-22242 GCA_044237445.1 Microbacteriaceae bacterium
GTGCGATGGGTGGCTCGGACGGGGTCGGCAAGAATGCGGCGATGCGAGACCACGCGAACTGGTCGGCGAGAAGGGCGAGAACGTCCGTGAAGCCGCGTTCCGCTTCGGACCGTTCACCCGCGGGTCTCGCCGCCCTCGTCAACCGCACAAACGCTCGGAGTTCCGCCTTGGCGTCTCCGATGGTCATGGACCCATCCTAAAGAGCGCCATCGCGATAACCTTGAGGCATGTCTACACGCATTACCAAAGCGGTTATCCCCGCCGCAGGTTTGGGTACCCGATTCCTGCCCGCGACCAAGGCTATGCCGAAGGAAATGCTTCCGGTCGTGGACAAGCCCGCGATCCAATATGTCGTCGAAGAAGCGGTGCGCAACGGTCTGCACGATGTTCTGATGATCACCGGACGCAACAAGAACGCGCTGGAAAACCACTTCGACAACGCTCCGGAACTCGAAAGCGCCCTGCGGAAGAAGGGCGACTCGTCCCGGCTCGCTTCGGTCGAACTCTCGACCGACCTGGCCGACATGCATTACGTTCGGCAGGGCACACCGCGCGGACTGGGTCACGCTGTGCTGCGGTCGCAGATGCACGTTGGACAGGAATCCTTTGCCGTCCTCCTCGGTGACGACCTGATCGATGAACGCGACAACGTGCTCGGCCCCATGATTGCCGCGCACGACAAGCACCAGGCCTCTGTCGTCGCTCTCATGGAAGTGCCGAAAGACATGACCGACCACTATGGCATCGCCACGGTCGAAGACATCGGCGAAGGGGATTTCGTCCGCATCGTCGACCTCGTCGAAAAGCCCGACCCGAAAGACGCTCCGTCCAACCTCGCGGTTATTGGCCGATATGTGTTGCGCCCCGAGATTTTCGGGATTCTCGAAGACACCGAGCCGGGTAAGGGCAATGAAATCCAATTGACCGACGCCCTTCGGCAGATGGCGACCAACAACATTGCGGGCGGGGTTCTCGGGATTGTGTTCCGGGGACGTCGCTATGACACGGGCGACAAACTCGACTACATCAAAGCGATTATTCGGCTCGCCCTGCAACGCCCGGACCTTGGGCCTGCGCTCGAGAGTTGGCTCGACGTGGAATCGCACCGCCGTCCGTGATTTTCGTTCCAACGCTGAACTACGGGGATGTGTACGTCCGTTCGATACGGCCGCGCGATTCGCGGCAACTCGGCGCACAACTGAAACGCAATCGGTCGTGGTTGGAAAAGTGGGAGGCAACGATTCCCGGCGACTCGGCTTTACCATCGGCGGGAACAATCGTTCGTTCGCTGCTCCGGTTGGCGAGGCTCGACCAAGCGGCACCGTTCGTCATCGAACACAAGGGTGAGGTGGTCGGCCAGATTACGGTGAGCGGATTGTCCTTCGGCTCGCTCGCGTCCGGTTCGATCGGTTATTGGATTTCGGAAGACGTCGCGGGACGGGGCATCACCCCCACGGCCGTTGCCTTGGTCGCGGATTGGTGTTTCACGGGTCTCGGAATTCACCGCGTGGAAATCTGTATTCGTCCCGAGAACGAATCCTCGTTGCGAATCGTGCGCAAGTTGGGAATGCGATACGAGGGGCTGCGTCGCCGCTACATCCACATAGACGGTGACTGGCGCGACCATTTCTGTTTCGCGGTCACGATCGACGAGGCGCCCGGCGGGTTACTCTCTCGTTTGACCAGGGGAACGGCGGACGAGAGCCTTGCGGACATTCCCGAAAGTGACCACACCGCCGCCCGTAAGCCGATTCGCTGAACGACACACCGCCCCTCCGCTTGGGGAGGGTTACGCGGTTTGCGATTTACCGTAGAGAACGTGAACAGCGGACTCGGACCAACCCTGACGCTTATTGTCGGTGGGTTGCTCTGGTTGCTGTATCTGGCCCCGAATCTGCGTGATCGCGCGGAAACGCGAACAATCGAACGCGATGCCCGACGCATCGCCGCAACCACCCAGGAACTGGGCATCCTCCCGAAGACGCCTCTGAACCAGATGTCCGCGCGAGAGATCGCGGACCATCGACGGGAATTAGAACGACTCGCACGCACAAACGACCGCCATCACGAGCGCTCCGAGCGACGTGCCGTGCTGGATGCCTCTCCCGGACTTGCCGCTCGGCAACGCGCAATCAAACTGGCGCTCAGCATGGTGGTCCTTGTCTCGATTGGCGGAGCGGGGGTCGCGGCCTCTTTCGCGATGTGGTCGTACCTAGTTCTTGCTGCCGGGTTCGCGCTGCTCGCCGTCATTGGCCTGATTGCCGTCAACACAGGCGAGGTGCGGCCACCACAACGGAAGACTCGACCCGTGCCCGCACAGCGCACCGCCGACGTTGATGATGAAACGTGGACGCCGGTGAGAACACCTCCCGTTCACCGGTCGATTCCCGAAGGCGCGGGTTTGATTGTCACCGACGAACAGGTCAAAGCGGTCGCCGCGCGCGAACGCGCCGCGCGAATCCGGCAACAAGCCGCGCGCGCATCCGAGCCGGGCGTCGCAGCAGACCCCCGATTCACCGAGCCCGCAATGCCCGCCGACGACGAGACCGGCACGATCGACATCACCGCGGCCCTTCGAGCCCGTCGCGCGAACTAGGTCGCGCCGCAAATTAGCGCGGTGCTATTCTGAAACACCTGGGGCTATAGCGCAGTTGGTAGCGCGTCTCGTTCGCAATGAGAAGGTCAGGGGTTCGATTCCCCTTAGCTCCACTCATCAATCCGTTGCTCGTTACCTTTTCCGTGACAACCCACTGGGTTGTCACGCCCCTACGCTCCACTCAGAGGTTCATATCCCGTTACCTTTTCCGAGACAAGTTGTCGGGATTTTTCGCGTGAGGAAAATCTCAGGCGGGAAGCGAGAGATGCTATTCTTTAGTGGCACACTGCATTAGCGGCGTGAAGTAGACCCAGCAGTCAACCGGACGGTTGATGGGCTGGGTTCGCGCTTTAAACAGAAACTGACTCGACGTTTTCGATGAATCCGATGACGGACTTGCGCCACACGCCGCCTCGGTTCCAGCACCAGCCGATGGCGTCGCTGATCCAAAGCGGTGGCTCGTCGTGGGGGTTCGCATGGGCATATGAAAACTGCTCGGCGAAACCGGCAAGATGATGGGCGATCTGCTGACGCTCTCGTTTGCGTAGTGATTCGTCATCCTCGATAACCAGACGCGATATTGATGAATCGACTGCGTCGTCGAGCACTTTCGAGATGCACTGTTCGCGGGATCGTCGAGGCGCAGGACCGTCACATACATAAAGCACGCAGGTGAATTCAATTTTGGCAAGTATTCGAAGGAACGATTGACGTTGCGCGTGTGATTCCGAGTTGAAATGAACTCTTCGTTGGCCAGGCCGAACAGCCGCCCGCAGTACCCGCGAAATATGTGTCACTTTCTCGGGTCGGATAGAGGTCGCAATCAACACGTAACTCGACGCCATGCACTCGTCGAGGTACACCACGGATCGCCTACGGAATCGGGCCACTGCACCAGCATCCCAAAATCACGCAGGGGTGGTGTCGAGATTTCGTGAGAGGTTGATAACCACCGATGCTAGAACTTGGTGCGAATCGCCCAGAGGTCGGGGAAGACCGAGTGGAACAGGGTTGACTGCAGGTAGCCGACTCCGCTCGAACCGCCCGTTCCCGGCTTGTTGCCGATTGTGCGTTCCACCATCTTGACGTGACGGTATCGCCACTCCTGCATGCCCTCGTCGATGTCGACGAGCGATTCGCAGACGAGTCCCGCCTCGGGGTCGTCACGGTGAACGGCGAGCAACACGTCCTGCACTCGTTCGTCGCCACCGTAGGGCGAACTGACGTCACGATTGAGCACCTCGGCGGGAACGGCGTGCTGGCGGGCCGCAAAGTAGCGAAGTGTCGAATCCCACACCGAACGACGGGCCATCGCGTTCTCGACGCGCTGTCGCGCAGGGGATCCGGCGACGAGATGTTCGCTCATTCCCATGCCGGTCCCGGACGCGGCTTTCGCGCCCGCGTGATCACGGCGACCAAGCACGGCCTCGAGTTCGCGGAACTGCGCGGACTGAAAACCTGACCCCGACGACAACCGGTCGCGGAACGAATTGAACTGCAGCGGCGTCATCGTTTCGAGGATGTCGAGCTGGCTCACGCAGGTCTTCAGGATGGTCCGGATGCGACCAAGGGTGGAAAGAGAGGCGAAGGTGTCGCCGGCTTCGAGCGAGCGCTGGGCGGCGGCGAACTCGTGCAAAATCTGTTTGAACCACAACTCGTAAACCTGGTGAATCGCGATGAACAACGGTTCGTCGTGTTCGTCGGACTGCGGTTGATTGAGAGTCAGCAACTCGTCGATCTTGAGGTACTGGGTGTAGGTGAGGGCTTGAGTGCTCATGTGACGCGGTTTCCTTCATCGGTGACGTTTCGGTAATCGCCGCTGGCGACGAGGTCGCGAGTGCGCGCGAGCCCATCCCACATTTCGACGAACGAGGTGGGAAGTGGCGCCATCGCCATTCGAATCCCGTCGGGCATCCGGAAATCGGGGACCACTTTGGACACCTTCCGCATCGCGAGCGCAATCTGTTTCGCATCGGGGTGGTGAATTGTGATGTGTCCGCCGCGCTTCAGTGCCTCGCGGGGAGTGCCCAGTCGAAACCCCAGCGGCACCAGCCATTCGTCAACGAGCCGAATCATGTATTCCGTGCCGAGTTCGGCCTTGCGGGCAATCGCCGAAATCCCCGCTTCGTCAATCAGTTCGAATGCCAGTTTCACGGACCGAAGTCCCATGATTGACGGTGAGGCGATTTGAAATCGACGGATGGTGTCGGCCGGTTCGAAGACCGGACCCATCGCGAACTGGTCTTTCTGAGCGAACCAACCCTGAATGGGTGGGTTCAATACGGGCTGAAGTGACTTTCGAACGAATAGCCAAGCGGGTGCGCCCGGGCCACTGTTTCCATACTTATACGTGCAGCCAACGGCGAGGTCTACCCCGTTCGCGTCGAAGTCCAGTTCGATGCTGCCGATTGCGTGAGCACAATCCCACACGACGAAGATTCCGCGCGACCGAGCCAGTTCATTGATTGCTGTGATGTCTGATCGAGCACCGCTGCGATACTGCACGGCCTGAAGAGTGATCACGGCGACGTCCTCCGTGAGGAACGGCTCGAGTGCCTCGGCGGTGAGCCGTTCGTCACGGGTATCGACGGGCACTGCCCCGGGTCCGCCCGTTCCGTCGTTATCGAGAGTGATAATCGTCATCCCGTTCGCCTCGGCGAGCCCCTGCACGATGTATCGATCGGTGGGGAAATTCGCGGCGTCGATGATGATTGTCTTTCGGTTGCTGTTCGCGCGAATTGCGGCACCGACCAACTGGTACAGGTTGACGCTCGTGGTGTCACACACCAGTGTTTGACCTGGTCCGGTGCCTAGCGCGGCGTTCGCGAGGATGTCGCCAACGGAACTCGCTTCGTCGATCCAGTGCGACCAACCGTCGACGGCTTCCGAACCCCACTCATCGTTCATGAACTCACCGACGGCGGAAACCGTCTCGAGCGGGAGGCGCCCGAGGGAGTTTCCATCCAGGTAACACACCTCTTCATCGTCGATGTAGAAACGATCCCGGAAGTAGGCGAGCGGGTCTGCCGCGTCGAGCGCCAGTGCTGTCGATCGGAGCGTTGCGTCACCGGGGAGTGTGGGCTCGGACATGGGAACCTCTTTCCTCTGAACCACTCGTCACACTATCCACTTCCCACCCATTCGCGCTATCGACCGTCGGTATACTTGCCCAATGTCCTCACAGCGCATTGTCGTAGCCGGAATCGGATACGTGGGGCTCTCTCTCGCGGTTTTGCTCGCGCAGCGCAACGAGGTCGTCGCCATCGACCTTGATGCGTCCAAAGTCGACCAGGTCAACAATCGAATTTCGCCCATCGAGGACGCGGACGTGTCGCGATTTTTTGCCGAGAAAGATCTTCATCTGACCGCGACCACCGACTCGGTGGGTGCGATTTCGACGGCAGACGTCGTGATTGTGGCCACACCGACGAACTACGACCCCGACGCAGACACGTTCGACACATCGAGCGTTGAGTCAGTGATTCGATTGGTACTTGAGCACCGCCCCGGCGCGCTCATCGTGGTGAAATCGACCGTGCCCGTCGGTTTCACCGAAAGCGTTCGCACAAAGTATTCGACGACCGACATCGTTTTTTCCCCAGAGTTTCTGCGCGAGGGAAGTGCCCTGTTCGACAACCTCCACCCGTCGCGCATCATCGTCGGTGAAAAATCCGATCGGGGTCAGGCGTTTGCGAACCTGCTCGCGGAGGCTTCGGAGGACGCGAGTCCGACCATTCTTTTGACCGGGTCAACCGAAGCCGAAGCAATTAAGTTGTTTGCGAATACTTACCTCGCACTTCGCGTCGCCTACTTCAACGAACTCGACACGTTTTCCGCGGTGCACGGTCTGGACGCGCGGGCGGTCATCGACGGGGTCAGCCTCGACCCGCGTATCGGGTCCGGCTATAACAATCCGTCCTTCGGATACGGCGGATACTGTCTTCCGAAAGATACGAAACAGCTGTTGGCGAATTACCGAAACGTCCCGCAGAGCACGATTCGCGCGGCGGTCGAAGCGAACGAACTTCGAAAAGACTTCATCGCATCAGAGATTATCGCCAAGAAACCTAAGACGGTGGGCGTGTATCGACTCATCATGAAGGCGGGAAGTGACAACTTCCGCGAATCGAGCATTATCGGGATCACGGACCGACTTCGCGCGGCCGGCATCGCCGTCGTGGTGTACGAACCGAATCTTTCGGATGCAACGTTTGACGACCTCGAACTCGTCAAAGAATTCGCCGAATTTGTGTCGCGTTCCGATGTCATCGTCGCCAATCGCCACACAGACGAGCTCGCTGTGGCGGGTGACAAGGTCTACACCAGGGACCTGTTCGGCGACAACTAGCTTTTTCGCCGACGCGCCAGCCACTCTCTCAGTAACTCAAGCGGAAACGGGAGCGACGTCACGATGATGACGATAAGGATTACTGTTTCGATGTTGTCGGCGACGAGTGGCACTTCACCCAGCAGGTACCCAATTCCGACCAGTCCTGCGACCCACACGCATGCACCAACGATGTTGTAGTTGAGGAACGTGCGTCGATCCATTTTCGAGATACCGGCCAGCATCGGGACTAACGCTCGAACAACGGGGATAAATCGAGCGAGGATAATCGCGCGCGGACCGTACTTGTCGAAATACTCATGGGCTTTCGCCACAAACGTCGGGTTGAAAATCCACGTGTGCCGGCGTTCAAACAGGACCGGCCCAACCGCGTGACCCGTCATAAAACCGATCTGGCTTCCAGCGACAGCAGAGACAATCACCAGCGGGATCGCTAGCCACACGGGAAAACCCACAGTGGAGGCAAGGGTAATGCCGAGGACGAAAAGCAGGCTGTCGCCAGGAAGGAAAGACGTCAGGATGAACGCGGTTTCGACGAAGACAATCAGCGCGACAACATACGGCGCATATTGGCCAACCTGATTGATGATGGCGTTGGCATCAAGCCAGGGCACGTCGCTCGACCCGAGAGCGAGCGACGTCATAGTGGTGAGTGAGTTCATCGTTCACCGCCTCCCACGACTTTCCGAGGACTCTGCGGCGTCCCGATTCGCCCATTCGCGCTCGAAGTTCATCATCGTGCAACAAGTCTTGCACGGCTACCCGCGGGCTCTCGGCGACGTCCACATCGAACAGAATTCCATCCACCCCAGAGTCGATCAGGTGGATGGGGCCGCCGGAACGAGGGGCAACCACTGGCACGCCGGCGGCCTGCGCCTCTTGGATTGTTTGTCCGAACGTCTCGTTCGTGCCGAAGTGCACAAAAACGTCCATCGCCGCATACGCAATCTGAAGTTCGCGTCCGCTTCGACTGCCGAGAAACGTCACTGATTCCGAGCGAAGCATCGACTCGAGACGAGCACGATCCGGTCCGTCGCCAATCAACACAATGCGGGTGTTGGGGATGTTGAGGAGTTCACGGAATCGATCGACCTGTTTTTCGGCGGCCAACCGTCCGACGTATCCGATGACCCGCTCACCGTTCGGAGCATGGGCGTTTCGAAATGCGAGTGCCTCGTCGGTGAATCGGTTGTTGGGGTGAAACCCGTCGAGGTCTACGCCACGCCCCCACAGCGCAAGGTTTGTGACGCCGAGTTCCTTCAGGGAGTCACGCGCGATCGGTGTTGGCGCAAGAGTCACCGTCGCCGCGTTGTGGGTGTTCGCCACGAATCGATCGACCATCGGTTTGGCTACGGCCATCCCGTATCGGTGAAGGTATCCGGCGATATCGGTCTGGTACACGGCAACGGATGCAATCGAGTTTCGTTGCGCGTAGGCAATCGCCTGGGCACCCAACGCGAACGGACTCGCCACGTGAATGAGGTCGGGGCCGATTCTGTCGAGGAGATTCGCCACTGCGATGCTGGGAATTCCGACGGCAAATTTGACGAGCGGAATGCTGGGGACGATATGGACGGGGATGCCTTCAAACTCCGGCCCCAGTCGTGTCGGGGCAATAATCGTCACGTCGTGACCCAAATCGCGCTGGTAGCGCGCGACGCGAATCACCGAATTGGTCACGCCGTTGAGCTGGGGTAAAAATGACTCGGTCACGATGACGATCTTCACGTCCTCAGAATCTGTCAGATAGGTGTCGAGGCGGTGCCATAGAGGTAAATGTCGGGTGAACGCACGGGGTACGGTAGAACCATGATTATGGCGGCCTCCGAAGACCTGCTGCCCTGGTTTAACGACACCATCGCCATGGCCGGAATCGTCGCGTTTTATCTGTTGGTGTGGGGTCTCGTTTTCGCCGGAACCGGGTTGTTCGTCGGGGCGTTTATCCCGTTCATCACCGGTGACACGCTGCTGTTCGCCTCAGGATTGCTCGCCGCCACCATCGTGGGAGTCGATGTTTTCGTTTTAGCCATCGGTACGGGAATCGCCGCATTCATGGGGGATCAATTGGGATTCATCATGGGGCGACATTTGGGCAGACCCTACCTCGATGCGCGAACCAGTCCACGCATGGCCAAAATCGTCGCTGGTGTCGAAGTGATGTACAACCGCTACGGATGGTGGTCTGTTGTCGTCGCCCGCTTCGTTCCTTACGGTCGAGTTTTCATCCCGTGGATCGCGGGCATCGGACGGATGGATTATTACCGATTTCTCACCTCGAACGCCACCGGTGCGATTCTGTGGGGTGTCGGGCTTACCTTCGCCGGGTACGGCGCACATTTCATCCCCGGAGTGAAATCCGCCGCCTACGTCATCGCGGGTGTCGTGATCTCGTTGTCACTCATCGCGGGTTATCGCGCCTGGCGCGCGAACAAAGTCGTCGGAGAAAGCTGACGTGAGTTCGCGCGGACCACTTGACGGCATCCTTGTGGTTGACCTGTCTCGCGCTGTCGCCGGGCCTCAGGCCGCGCAAATGTTGGGCGACCTAGGGGCACGGGTCATCAAAATCGAGTCCCCCGACGGTGACGATTCCCGTCGCTGGGGACCACCCTTCGTCGGCGGTGAATCGACGTACTTCCTGTCGATCAATCGCAACAAGGAATCGGTGGTCCTCGACCTCAAGACGGACGAGGGAGCCGCAGCGCTCGAAACGCTCATCGAACGCGCCGATGTGCTGATCGAAAACTTCCGAGTGGGAACCCTGTCCCGATTGGGGTTCGACGACGCGCGCATTCACGCACTCAACCCGCGCGCCATTCTGCTGTCGATCACGGGCTTCGGTCATGACGGTCCGGAAGCAACCAGGCCGGGCTACGACCAAATCGCTCAGGGCGAGGCGGGGCTCATGTCGGTCACGGGCTCGGGACCCGACGACCAGCAACGGGTGGGAATCCCGATCTCGGATGTGCTCGCGGGGATGAACGGCGCCTTCGGGATAGTCGCCGCGCTCTTCGACCGCGAAAAAACCGGCACGGGGCAAATCATTCGCACGTCGCTTCTCGCGTCGACCATCGGCGCACACGTTTATCAAGGAACAGCGCAGACGGTGGCTGGTGTTTCGGGGACGGCTCGGGGTAACCACCACCCGTCGCTCGCGCCGTACGGGCTTTTCCACTGCGCGGACTCTCCTGTACAGATCGCGGTCGGAACGGAAGGCCACTGGGCGGCGCTGTGTCGGGTTTTGGATTTACCAGTCGACCCCCGTTTCGACACCAATCGGGGACGAGTCAGCTTTAGTGATGACCTGATTGCCGTCGTCAACACCGCACTGTCGACGTGGAACGTGGCGGACGTCCTTGACGCCTTCACGGATGCGGGTGTCCCCGCGGGCAAGGTGCGGTCGATGGACGAGGTGTACTCCTGGGACCAGACGCGATCGCAGGGGCTCGTCGTCTCGGTTGACCATTCGACGCTGGGTCCGATCGACATCCCCGGACCGCCGCTGCGGTGGTTCGACGGAGCAACCGAGGTCACTCCGACTCACCACACCGCTCCACCGACGCTCGGTGAGCACACCGACGCCGTTCTGCGTTGGCTCGCGGACGACTAGCGCTTCGCGGGCTTTTTCGCTGGGGCGGTCGCGCCCGCGCGACGGGTGACGAAACGACGCACCAACCACATTCCGAGCCAGACGAGCCCGGCGACGACGGGAATCCAGGGGATGAGCATTCCGAACGCGACGAGTGTTCCACCGAAGAACGCGAGAAGCCCGTTCCAGCCAGCGACGATTCCACCCCAGAAGTCGTCGGGGATGGGATCGGTTGCGCTTTCCGGCAGTCCGATGTCGATCTGAACCGTGGACAGCGCGATCTGGTCGCTGTAGTACCGCATTTCGGATTGCAACTGTTCGAGTTGGGCTTGACGTTCAGCGAGGGCCGACTCAATCTCGATGAGGTCCTGCGTCGTCTTCGCAGACTTTCCCATGGCGATGAATCGAGCGATGGATGTCTCCAACGCAGAAATTCGCGCCTCGTAGTCGGTGACAGTAAGCGTCACGTCCGTTGAATTCTGGCTGAGGCTATGAACCGTGGCAATCTCGTCCAGTCCCGTGATGAACGAATCTACTGCGGCGGCGGGGATTCGAACGGTGAGTGAAACGGACGTGACGTTTCCGTCGGTGTCGCTCGTGGCCGATCGACCGTCAATCTTGCCCTGAGCGGCCGTGCTTCGCTTTTCTACCTCGTCGGCGACCGACGCGGGGTCGTCTCCGGTGAGAAAGGCGTAAGCCGTTGTGATGATCGACTCGTCACGGATCGACGAAATGCCGGCGGCGGAACCGAGGTAAGTGTTGCTCCAGCCGACGGCGGGGGCGCCAGAGTCATATCCGGCGAAATCAGAGACAGGGAGTTCGGAGCTGGTTGACGAGCAGCCAGTCAGTGCAATCGCAGAAATCGCGAGGACGGACAGCAGGGGGGTTTTTTTCATGTTCGTCACAATACGCCTGCGCATCTCGTGCGCCTATGTGCACGCTACAAGAATCGTCCAAGATTCTTTCGCGTCGAGGCGCGGGGGCTCACGAATCAGTGCGCGGCGAGGTGGCGCAAATCGGGTAGCGATTTGACGAACAGCGTGGGCACGAGCGCGGCAAGTCCGGCGAAGACGGTGGCGATGATGAACCCGCCGGTCGCGCCCCACGCGTCGATGGACACCCCGGCCACGGCGCTCGCGAGTGCCGCGCCGCCAACCCAACCCGTGCCGAGCCAGCCGAGGCTTTCGGGGATGTTTCCTTTGGACACCGATTCGGTTGCGATCGCGTATTGAACAGTCATCGCGGGAGCGACGCCGAGCCCAGAGATGAAGAGTGCGATGGTGAGGAGGATTGGATCCACCGTGAACATGGCGAGACCGGTGCCGAGGGCAACGACCCCGAGGCGCCGGGACAACGACCAGGGCCCCATCGGCGTGTGCCCCATCGCGAGCCCGGCGATCAGCGACGAGAGCGCCCAAAGCCCAAGGACGATACCGGCGAGGGAGTTCTTTTCACTGCCAAATGCGGCGACGGTTGCGGCTTCGATTGCACCGAAGGACCCGACCACGAGGAACCCGCTCGCAACGCCGATGATGACCGCGCGGTTTTTGAGTACGGATCCGAGTCGCCCGCTCGATTTTTCGAGCTGAGCGGAGCCGACTTCTTTGCGGCTGAGGAACCACAGCCCGCCGCCGGCACCGAAAACGATCGTGGACAGCACGGCAGTTGTCGAGTCGACTTGGGTGGCAAGAAACACGGTAATGACCGGACCCGTGATCCAGATAAGTTCTTGGACGCTCGCGTCCAGTGCTTGCAACGACTGCAGTTGTCTTTGAGGCACGATCGACGGGTACACCGCGCGCGCGGCGGGTTGGATCGGGGCCAGTGACGCGCCGATGACAAATCCGAGCAGAATCGTTGGAATCGTGTCGAGGACAACGAGTGCCGCCACCAGCGTTGCGCCAGTGCAGATCGTGATGAGGGTGCCGAGCACCGGGCGGATGCCGTACTTGCTGATCATGCGCGAGGCAATGGGGATGGAAATCGCTTGGCCAATAGACAATGCCGCAAGCGCGAGCCCCGGCACAGTGAAGTTTCCCGTTTGTTTTTGATAGTGAATAAGTAGCCCGATGGTCAACATTCCGCCGGGAAAGCGGGCGAGTAATTGAGAGAGAACAACGGGGATGACCCCCGGGATGCTCAACAACTGGCCGTAACGCTTCATGAGGGCAAGCCTACGGCGCAATTGCACCGCGGTTTTTGATTTCGCGGGATGCGCACCATTTATGCGTCCGAGGTGCGCCGTAACCTGTGGAAAGCGTGGACAAGTTATCCCCAATTGGGGACGACACGCCACAACATGTGGGGTTCTTGCCTAAACGCGACACATAGATGTAGTGTTTCAGGTCCGGACACTTCCACCACACAATTGACACAATTTAGCCGTTTGACGGCACATTTCCGGCACTGAAGGGACACCATCCGATGAACATCACGGTCGTCAAGCGAAACGGAACTCGCGAAGAATACGACGCGAACAAAATCAACCTCGCGATCGAAGACGCAGCCGAAGGTTTCCCCGACAAGCTCGCCTGGGTCACGCAGATCGGCACCGAGCTCGAATTGACGTTGTTCGACGGAATCACCTCGCAGCAACTCGACGAAGCCGTCATCCAGGTCGCCCTGCAAAACGTGAAGGACTACCCCGGATTCGACACCATCGCCGCCCGCCTGCTCTTGAAGACCATTTACAAGAACGTGCTCGGTGACTACTCGTCGCAGGAAGAACTCAAGAAGTTGCACGCCGAGCACTTCGAGGCGAATGTTCGCCGCGGTGTCGAAGAAGGCCTGCTCGACTCACGACTGACCGAGATGTTTGATTTCGGCGTTCTTGCGGCGGCTCTCGAGCCCGCGAACGACTCACTGCTCAAGTACATCGGCGTTGTCACGCTCAACAACCGTTACGGCGTCAAGGGACGCAATGGCGACGCACTCGAGGTTCCCCAGTACTTCTGGATGCGCATCGCCATGGGACTGTCGCTCAACGAAGCAAACCCCACCGAGGTCGCGCTGCGGTTCTACCGCAAGATGTCGACGCTCGAATATTTGGCCGCCGGTTCGACCCTCGTCAACGCGGGCACGTCGTACCCGCAGCTCGCGAACTGCTTCGTCCTCGAAATGCAGGACGACATCGAACACATCGCCAAGACCACGCGCGACGTGATGTGGCTCACGAAGGGAACGGGCGGCATCGGCCTCTCGGTCACCAAGCTTCGCGCCCAGGGATCGCCCATCCGTTCGAACAACACCGTGTCGACGGGACCGATCCCGTTCATGCACACCATCGACTCGGTCCTCCGCGCGATTTCACGCGGCGGCAAGAAGTTCGGTGCGCTGTGCTTCTACATGGAGAACTGGCACCTCGACTTCCCCGAGTTCCTCGACCTCCGTCAGAACTCGGGCGACCCCTACCGCCGCACGCGAACCGCGAACACTGCCGTCTGGATCTCGGACGAGTTCATGAAGCGCGCCCAGAACGACGATGACTGGTACCTGTTCGACCCGCTCGAGGTCACGGACCTCAACGAACTGTACGGCGCAGCCTTCTCCAAGCGTTACGCCGAATACATCACGATGGCCGAAAACGGCGAGATGAACCTCTTCAAGAAGATTTCCGCTCGCGAACAGTTCAAGCAGATCCTCATCTCGCTTCAGTCGTCGTCGCACCCGTGGCTGACCTGGAAAGACACGATCAACCTTCGTGCACTCAACAACAACACCGGCACGATTCACTCGTCGAACCTCTGCACCGAGATTTGCCTTCCGCAAGACGCCGAAAACGTGTCGGTCTGTAACCTGGCATCGATCAACCTCTCGACGCACCTCGTCGCCGGAAAAATCGACTGGGTCAAGATGGACGAAAGCGCCCGCGTCGCAGTTCGCCAGCTCGACAACCTCATCGACATCACCCGTTCCTCGGTGCACGAAGCCGACAAGGCGAACAAGGAAAACCGCGCGGTCGGACTTGGGCTCATGGGCTTCTCCGACATTTGTGAGCGCCTCGGTATCGCGTATGACAGCGAAGCGGCCTACGAGCTTATCGACGAAATCACCGAGCACATCTCGTACTCGGCAATCGATGAGTCGGCGAACCTCGCGCGCGAGCGCGGCTCGTACGACAACTTCGAGGGATCGCGCTGGTCGCAGGGGCTCGTGCCCTTTGACTCGATCGACCTCGCCGAAAAGGACCGCGGCGTCGCGATCGAGATTTCTCGGAAGACCCGCCTCGACTGGGATGCGCTTCGCGTCAAGGTCAAGGGTGGAATCCGCAACGCGACCCTCATGGCCATCGCGCCGACTGCATCCATCGGTCTCGTCGCCGGTACGACCCCCGGTCTTGACCCGCAGTTCTCACAGATCTTCTCGCGCTCGACCTCGAGCGGAAAGTTCCTCGAAGTGAACCGCAACCTCGTTGACGCTCTCTCGGACCGCGGCCTGTGGGAGTCGGTTCGCGAGGACATCCTCCGTTCGCAGGGCGACATCCAGAGCATTGCCTCGATTCCGGATGACATCAAAGCGATCTACAAGACCAGCTTCCAGCTCGACCCCAACTCGTTCCTCGAGGTTGCGGGTCGGGCCCAGAAGTGGATCGACCAGGCGATCAGCCGCAACATGTACCTCGAGACCCGAGACATCGACGAAATGGTCGACATCTATACGGGCGCGTGGACTCGTGGCGTCAAGACGACCTACTACTTGCACATGAAACCGCGCCACACGGCGGAACAGTCCACGGTCAAGGTCAACAAGGCCGAAGAAATCAGTGGCGGAAGCAAGAAGGGCTTCGGCGCTAGCGCCGGCGCTCCGTCACCCGCAGCAGAACCCGTTGCGGCTGGCGCACCCCGTCGAGGCTTCGGCTTCGGCGGATCGTCGTCGACGGGCGGTGAATCATGAATCCGCTCGAATCCAACGTAGGAGAATATTCGGTACCGGTAGATCCCATGGATCTGCTCCAGTGCGACTCCTGCCAGTAACAACCGCTCGCTGCTAACCCCGCAACCACCCTTCATACCAACAACACTTAGGAGTAATCATGGGAATTCTCGGAACAGGAATTCAAGACGGACTTTTGCTGAAGCCCGTTCGTTACCAGTGGGCGATGGACCTGTACAACCAGGCCGTTGCGAACACGTGGTTCCCGAACGAAATCCAGCTCGGCGAAGACATCGCCGACTTCAAGAAGATGACTGACGAAGAACGGCAGGCCATCACGTTCCTCATGTCGTTCTTCAACCCCTCGGAACTGATCGTCAACAAGGCACTGGCGTTTGGCGTCTACCCGTACCTCAACGCAGCCGAGGCGCACCTTTACCTCGCCAAGCAGATGTGGGAAGAGGCGAACCACTGCATGTCCTTCGAGTACATCCTCGAGACGTTCCCCGTGGACCGGGAAAAAATCTACGCGCAGCACGTCGATCACCCGGCAATCGCCGCCAAGGAAGAGTTCGAAGTCAAGTTCATCAAGCGCATGGCCGAACGCAGCCTCGACATCACCACCACCGAGGGCAAGCAGGACTTCGTCCGTAACCTCGTTGCGTACTCGGTCATCATGGAAGGCATCTGGTTCTACACCGGATTCATGGTCGCCCTGTCGTTCCGTCAGCGAAACCTGCTGCGTAACTTCGGATCACTCGTGGACTGGATTGTTCGCGACGAGTCGCTCCACCTCAAGTTCGGAATCAACCTCATCCTCACGGTGTTGGAAGAGAACCCGGACATCGCCACGGAGGAATTCGCTGCCGAAATCAAGCAGATGATTCTCGACTCCGTTGACATGGAAGAGGAATACAACAAGGCGATGATTCCCAACGGAATCCTCGGACTCAACGCGGATTACATCACGCAGTACACCAAGCACATGGCCGACCGTCGTCTCGAAGAGCTCGGGTTCGAGGCGCACTACAAGGTGGGAAACCCTGCCAAGTGGATGGCTGCCGCCAACGACACCTTGCAGTTGGTCAACTTCTTCGAATCGACGAACACCTCGTACGAGGTCAACTCGGGCGCATCGGCGAAAGCCTCGTAGTCGGGAAGTTCCACGCCATGTCCCCCATAAACTGGGGGGCATGGCTTCTTCCGTTAACACCGTTCCTCTCAATGACGGCACGAGCATCCCGCAGTTGGGTCTCGGAACCTACAAATTGGACGATGACAACGCGTATCGCGTTGTGTCCGCCGCACTCGAAATGGGTTACCGCCACATCGACACGGCCCGGATCTACAACAACGAAAAGGGTGTCGGGAAGGCCATTCGCGAGAGCGGGATTCCCCGCGACGATCTGTACATCACGACGAAGTTGTGGAACGGCGACCAGCCGAAAGCACGAGATGCCATCAGTTCCTCGCTCGACCGCCTCGGCCTCGAACACGTCGACCTGTATCTGATTCACTGGCCGGCGGCGGTGCGCGGCACCTACGTTGACGCGTGGACGCAACTCGAGGTTCTGCGTGAGGACGGACTCACGACGTCAATCGGCGTGAGCAACTTCGAGCCGGAACACCTCGACGCGATTGCTGCAGTCAGTGACATCGTTCCCGTCTTAAACCAGGTCGAACTGCACCCGCTGTTTCAACAGAAAGAACTGCGCGCGGTCCTCGCGGAACGCGGAATCGCGACCGAATCGTGGGGCCCGCTGGGACACGGATCGGTCGACCTCGGCGCGGAAGTCCCGGCGTTCCACAATTTGGCGGAGCGCTACAACAAGTCGGTCGTGCAGGTGGTGTTGCGCTGGCACATCCAGGAGGGACTCATCGTCTTTCCGAAGACGTCGCACACCGAACGCCTTGCGGAAAACCTCGCAATCTTTGATTTCGACATCAGCGCGTCCGACATGGAGGAGATTCGCGGATTCGATGCCGGCAAACGCATCGGCGCTGCACCGGCCGACGGCAACTGGGACTAGTGCGCCACAAACGGGAAGATCGTGCTGACTCCGACGAACAGTAGGACGCTCGCGAGAGCGAGTTGGATTCCGCGGGGGCGAACCTTTCGAGCGATGAACGACCCGATGATGATGGTCGGGATGGATCCGAGCAACATGCTGGCAAGCATCCACGGGTCGACGACGATGCCGATGCCCGCAGCGAGTCCCGTGACGATGTAGCCGGTCCCGGCGACGACCGCGAGCGGAATCGCGTGGGCGATGTCGGTGGCAACCAGGCGGTGGGGGGTCATTCGGTAGGGGTACAGGGCGGTCAACGCAACGGACCCGAGTGCGCCAGCACCCACCGAGGTGAGGGCGACAAGCCCGCCAACGACGCCACCGGAGGCGATGGTCGCCGGAGCCTGGAAGCTGCGGAACTTTGTCGGGGCCTCGGTGCGGTTTGCTTGAGCGGCTTTGATGAGAATGGGTGCCAAGAACATCCCGATCGCGGTGACGAGAACGACGACACCGATTGCGGTGGTCAACCACGACACCTTTTCTGGCTTTGCATTGAGCGCCACGAGGATTGCCACGATAATCGCGACGGGAATCGACCCCATCCACAATCGGCGCACGACCTGCCAGTCGATGTTTCCGCCGACACCGTGAATTCCGGCGCCGAAGAGTTTGGTGATAGCCGCGAACCAGAGGTCGGTTGCGACGGCGGTCGCGGGCGCAACGCCCAACAGCAGAATGAGGATGGGGGTCATCACGGCACCGCCTCCGACACCCGTGATGCCCACGACGAGCCCCGTGACAATTCCGGCCACAGTGTACCCAAAATCGATACCGGTGAGGGCGGGGACCGCTTCCGCGGCGATAACGACATCAAGCATGTGGGCTCTCCTGAAATTAAGGGGTGCCCTAATACTATCTAATCACTAGACAAAGTTGTCAATTTAGATCCAGCTGGGGAACCAGTAGTGAATCACCGCGAACCACTCGGGAATCGGAATCCCCATCCACACCGGCAGGAAAAACGCGGACACGATGACGGCGACGATGAGGAAGTTGGTCACGAGAAGCCGAAGTCGCTGCTTCCACAGCCACACGAGTGCCGTCACGAGCGCGAGGACGAGGAACGGCTCGAGGGTGACGGTGTAGAACTGGAACATCGTCCGGTGGGAAAGGAATAGCCACGGAAGGTACGTTGCGGCGACACCCACGAGGATGGCGACGTTCTGCCAGGTCACCGCGCGGACGGTCCGGACGATGAGGAACACAAGAGCGGCGACCCCGCCCCACCAGATCACGGGGTTCGCGACACTGGTGACGTACTGGACGACACCCTCGGTGTCCGTCGCCGAGTAGTAAAAAGCGGTGGGGCGAACGAGCAACAGCCAGGTGAACGGGTTCGCCTGATAGTTGTGCTCGGTGTCGAGACCGATGTTGTAGTCGTAGATGTCACGGTGGTACTTCCACAGGCCCCGGGCAATTCCGTAGATGCCGTCGCCGAATCCCGCGCCGGCAGCCCAGCCGCGACTGTAGCCGCCGGACGTGAGTATCCAACCGGCCCATGACGACACATAAACGACGACTGCGACCGGCACAAACAGAACAAATGTTTTGACCGCCGACAGAGCGGCACGCCACACGAAGGGTTTTCCCCGACGCGCCTTGCGAAGTCGAATGGTTTCGACGATCACCACCCACACACCGAACGCGGCGAGTGCATAGAGGCCGCTCCATTTGACTGCGGTCGCGGCCCCGAGGAGAACCCCGGCGACGATCAACCAACCGCCCCAGCCCGGAGTGTCGAGGTGGCGCAGGATTGCGAGGAAGGCCGCGAGGATGAACATCGCGAGGAATCCGTCCAGAAGCGCGGTGCGGCTCATGGTGATGGCGATGCCGTCGATGGCGACCAATAGACCGGCGAGTGCCGCGGTCGCGGTGGAATTGAACAGACGACGAGCAATCAGCATGACGAGAAGAACGACGATGATTCCGGCGACAGCCGCCGCGATTCGCCAGCCGAATGGGTTCTCGGGACCGAACAGCGCCATTCCCGCGCCGATGAGCCACTTCCCGAGCGGCGGATGGGCGATGAAGTCCCCGATACGGGTGAAGGCATTGACGGAACCCGCCGCGAAGTCGGCGGCTCCGACCCATTCGGCTTCGTATCCGAGGTTCCACATCGTCCACGCGTCGCGAACGTAATACACCTCGTCGAAAACGAGTGCCTTGGGGCTCTGCAGATTGATGAGCCGGATTGCCGCAGCGAGCACGAGAACGAGGCTGTACAGAACCAGCGTGAGAACCCGCGGAGGCATTGCGCGCACGCGGGCGCGCACAGTGTGAACGCGGTCACGAACAGTCATAAGCAATACGGTACGCGAGAATGGGGCTGTGCTCATCCTCGCTGCGACCCCAATCGGTAATCTGGGCGATGCGTCGACCCGATTGCGCGAGACGTTTGCCAACGCCACCGTCATCGTCGCCGAGGACACCCGCACCACCAAACACCTGCTCTCGGCGCTCGGCTGGACGACGACGGCGACGATTATCGCGCTGCACGAGCACAACGAGGTCGCCAAAGCCGAGTCGATCGTCGAGCTCGCGCGCGACGGCGACGTCGTTATGGTGAGCGACGCGGGTATGCCCGGAGTCAGCGACCCCGGCTACATCGTCGTGCGCACGGCCCACGACCGTGGGGTCACGGTAAGCGTTATCCCTGGGCCGTCCGCCGTGATCGCGGCGCTCGCGGTGTCGGGGCTGCCGACGGATCGGTTCGCGTTCGAGGGGTTCGTGCCGCGAAAGGGGCAAGGGAAGTTTTTTGCGAACCTCTCTCGGGAACCGCGGACGCTCATTTTCTACGAGTCGCCCCATCGGCTTGCCGACACTCTCGTCGCGGCGCGGGATGCGTTCGGGCCGGATCGGCTCGCCACCGTCGTTCGCGAATTGACCAAAATGTACGAAGAGGTCGTTCGGGGGACTCTCGCCGAGCTCGCTGAGCGATTTGCGGGCGAAAACCGCGGCGAAATCGTTCTGCTGGTGGCGGGCGCCGAGGTTGTGGCGATGTCGCTCGACGACGCGGTCACCGACGTCCTCGCACGCGTTCGATCCGGGGAGCGACTCAAAGAAGCGAGTCGAGCAGTCGCCGAGGCCACCGGCATCCCGGGACGGGACTTGTACGCCGCCGCGCTCGAGCGTTCACGCGACGCGTAAACTGGGGAAACTATGTCGAGCGCGGATAACTACTTCATCACGACACCGATTTTCTATGTCAACGATGTTCCCCACATCGGTCATGCCTACACCGAGGTGGCGGCCGATGTTCTCGCGCGCTGGAACCGTCAGAACGGGAAAAATGCCTGGCTGTTGACGGGGACCGACGAACACGGACAAAAGATCCTTCGGACCGCGACCGCGAACGGCGTGACCCCCAAGGAATGGGCCGACAAGCTGGTCGCCGAGGCGTGGTTACCGCTGCTCGAGACCATCACCGTCCAGAACGACGACTTCATTCGCACGACCGACTCGCGACACGAAACGGCCGTTCAGAAGTTCCTGCAGAAGCTGAAAGACGACGGTTTCATCTACGACGGCGAATACGAGGGGTATTACTGCGTGGGCTGTGAAGAATACAAGCAGCCCGGCGATCTGCTCGACGGGGGCGAGGATTTCCCGGGGGACAAGGTCTGCGCCATTCACACGCGGCCGGTCGAAATCCTCAAAGAATCGAACTATTTCTTCCGCATGAGCGACTTCCAGCAGAAACTGTTGGACCTCTACGAATCCCAACCCGATTTCATCCAGCCGGACAGCGTCCGCAACGAAATCATCTCGTTCGTCAAGCGCGGACTCGACGACCTGTCGATCTCGCGAGCGTCGTTCGACTGGGGAATCAAAATCCCGTGGGACGACAGCCACGTCGTCTACGTCTGGTTCGACGCTCTGCTCAACTACATCACGGCGACCGGCTGGGGGTCGGATGACACCGAATTCGAATCGCGTTGGCCGGGCATCCACATCGTCGGAAAAGACATCGCGCGTTTTCACGCGGTCATTTGGCCCGCGATGCTCATGGCCGCGGGGCTTGAACCGCCCAAGCGCGTTTTCGGACACGGCTGGTTGCTCGTCGGCGGCGAAAAGATGTCGAAGTCGAAACTGACCGGCATCGCACCTCACCAAATCACCGATGTGTTCGGGGCCGATACTTTTCGGTATTACTTTCTGAGCGCCATCAACTTCGGTCAGGACGGGTCGTTCTCGTGGGAGGACCTCGCCGCGCGGTATCAGGCCGAGTTAGCCAACGGTTTCGGGAACCTCGCGAGTCGCGTGCTCGCGATGGTGGCGCGCTATTGCGACAGTGTTGTCCCGGCCGCGACCGAACTAAACGAGGCGGACGCCGTCATCGCCGACACGGTGGCGAAGGCATTCGATTCCGCGAATTCCGCCATCGACCGTCTCGCGATTCACGACGCCATCTCGGCGGTGTGGAAGATTGTCGACGCACTCAACCTGTACATCACTGAGCAAGAGCCCTGGGTGCTCGCGAAAGACGACGCGAATCGCGACCGACTCCACACCGTGTTGTACACCGCGGTCGAAGGCCTTCGGGCGATTGCAGTTGGGCTGTCCCCGATCATGCCGACGTCGACCCAGAAACTGTGGGACGCCCTCGGGCTCGGCGAGGCACTGGGGGAGTTGACCGACCAGAACCTGTCCCGCGCGGGCCAGTGGGGCATCGCGCCGGCGGGCATTCGTGTGTCGGCGCTCGATTCGCTGTTTCCCCGCATCGAGGAGTAGCCCGTGTCGGAACCGTTGCGCGCGCGAAAAGAGACGGACG
>JBIIFF010000047.1:0-9637 GCA_044237445.1 Microbacteriaceae bacterium
CCGTCAGGCCGGACCTCGACGAGGGCGTGTATGTCCAGTTCCGAGGACCCCACTACGAGACCCCCGCGGAAGTTCAGATGGCGGGACGAATGGGCGGCCACATCATCGGAATGTCGACCGCTCAGGAGGCCATTGCCGCCCGCGAAGCCGGAATGGAAATCCTTGGCTTCTCGCTCATCACCAACCTCGCGGCCGGGCTCGGAGAACCGCTCAGCCACGCCGAAGTCATCGCCGCCGGTGTCTCTGCCGAACCGGTCATGTCTGCGCTACTCGCCGAGGTCGTTGCCAAGCTCGTGGAGAAGTAAGTCGTGTCGCACGACCAATTGGTGGCGAACGCCAACGCCTGGCTCCTCCACGACCCGGATGCCGAGACGCGTCGCGAACTTCAGGAACTCATCACTCGAGTCGAATCGGGTGACCCAGCCGCCATCGCCGATTTGACAGACCGATTCGCCGAGCGTTTGAGCTTTGGCACCGCCGGGCTCCGTGGTGAACTCGGCGCCGGACCAAATCGCATGAACCGAGTTCTCGTCTCGCAGGCGGCGTATGGATTTGCACAGTTTTTGTTGTCCCGTGAGGTTCGACCGAGCGTCATCATCGGCTATGACGGACGCGTGAATTCCGATGTGTTCGCCCGCGATTCCGCCGAAATCTTTGCCGGTCTCGGTCTGGACGTCACCCTGTTTGACCACGTCGTGCCCACGCCGGTTGTCGCCACCGCCCTGCGCGAGCTGAACCTGAGCGCTGCGGTGATGGTGACCGCGAGCCACAACCCGCCGCGCGACAACGGATACAAGGTGTATCTCGGTGGCTCGGACGAGGGTTCTCAGATCGTGTCCCCCGACGATCGAGACATCGAGGCGCGCATCCAGGCTGCGGCCGAAATCGATGTTTCCCGCTATCCGCGTTCGTCGGATTATTCCCTCGCCCCGGCCAGCCTGATTGACACCTTTGTCGACAAAACCGCGGCCCTGTCGAGTCGTCCCGCGACCCCTGTCCGTTTCGTCTACACCGCACTGCACGGGGTGGGATGGGAGGTGTCAAACCGCTGTTATCTCGCCGCTGGACTGGGCGATGCGATTATCGTGCCCGAACAAATCGAACCGGACGGCGCGTTTCCCACCGTCGCCTTTCCCAACCCGGAGGAACCCGGCGCACTCGACCTCGCCTATGACACGGCGGACCAAGCCGGTGTGGACCTCATCATTGCGAACGACCCCGACGCCGATCGCCTCGCCGTCGCGATCCGCGAAGACGGCACGTGGCGCCGTTTGACCGGAAACGAGGTCGGAAGTTTGCTGGGGTGGCGCGCTGCCGAGCGCAACCGAGGAACCGGAAAGCCCGCCGCTCTCGCCGCCTCGATCGTCTCGTCCCCCGCTCTCGGTGCGATTGCCGCCGACTATGGAATCGATTTTTCGTACACGCTGACGGGGTTCAAATTCGTCAACCGTGTGCCGAATCTCATTTTCGGATACGAGGAGGCGCTGGGCTATCTCGTTGACCCCGACAAGGTTCGTGACAAGGACGGAATCTCGGCTGCGGTCGACTTCCTCGCGATGGCGGGGGAATTGCAGGAACGCGGTGTCACGGTTGCCGATCACCTAGAAGAATTCGCCGACAGGTTCGGCGCATTCGCGTCGACCCAGATTTCCATTCGCGTCGCCAATCTGTCGGACATCCCCGCCATCTCGTCGAGGTTCCGCGAGTCCCCGCCAAAGATGCTCGGCAGTCACGCGGTGACCGCCGTGGACGATTTCGCGGGCGGATTCGAGAACTTCCCGCCGACGGACTTGATTCGGCTAACAATCGAGGGCGGATCCCGCGTGATTGTGCGACCGAGCGGGACCGAGCCGAAACTCAAAATCTATATCGATGCGGTCGTGGGTGACGGCTCGGACCGCACCGCCCGCGTGGCTGAAACTGTCGCCGCCATCGAATCGGATTTGCGCGCGTTCATCGCATGACCGAAACCGAGGGCACCGTTGCTTGATTTCGCCGACCAGGATTTCCTCGTCGACCCGTATCCTGCCCTCGCCGAGGCAAGGGCGGTCGGCAAGCCCTTCTGGCACGAACCGACCGGGATGTTCCTTGCCGCGCGTCACACCGACGCCAACGCGGTGCTGCGCAACAAGTCACTCGGCAGGATTTTTACCCCGAAGACGCCCGAGACCGATTGGCACGACTTCAACTACCTGCATTCGGATTCGATCCTCGATTCCGAACCGCCCAAGCACACAAGGCTCAAGTCGCTCGTCAGCAAGGCGTTCAATCCGCGCTCAATCACCGCACTCACGCCCGACATCGAGCGACTCACTGCCGAATTGTTGGATGACTGCGCCGAGAAGCTCGAGCGAAACGGCACATTCGACGTTCTGGCGGATTTCGCCGAGCCCCTCCCCGTCAAAGTCATCGCCCACATGCTCGGGTTCCCCGACGAGGACGAACACCTCTTGCGGCCGTGGTCACAGGCCATCGTGAAGATGTACGAGGTGAACCCGAGCGAGACTCACAAAGCCGAAGCCCGAACCGCGGCCACGGAATTCGCCGACTACGTGCACGGATTGATGGAGTTGCGGAAGGCACACCCCGGAACCGACCTCATCAGCAGCTTGGCGGCTGCGGAAAAGGACGGCGAGCGCCTCAGCGTCGAGGAACTCATCGCGACGTGCGTGTTGCTGCTCAATGCGGGGCACGAAGCCAGCGTCAACGGGTTCGGAAACGGCATGGTCGCCGCACTTCGTCGACCCGCCGTGATGCAGCCACTGCGCGATGACCCCCGTGCGGTGTCCCGCACCGCCCTCGAGGAGTTCCTTCGGTTCGATTCGCCACTACAACTGTTCGAACGCACCGCGACGGCCGACACCGAGATCAACGGGGTCGCCATCCGACAGGGGCAAAAGATTGCTGCGCTGTTGGGGGCTGCCAATCGCGACGCCGACGTTTTCGACGACGCCGACACCATGGACCTGACCCGGGAGGCGAACCAACACATCGCGTTCGGAGCGGGAATTCACTTCTGTATCGGTGCTCCGCTCGCGCGACTGGAAATGGCCATCTCGTTGCCGGCACTCATCGAGCGGTTCCCTGCGCTCGAACTCGCGGGTGAACCCGTGCGCCGACCGACGTTCGTCCTCCGCGGCTACGACACGGTCCACGTCACGCGGTAGTCGGTTGAGCGAAAGCGCATCCGGTCGAAATCGGCTGAATCATCTCTGCCCGGAATCATCGCTGACACTACTGGACTAACAGTGCGCAACACCATACGATTTCAAAAAGCATTATTAACCTGACTCGAAGGACATAATCCAATGAAATCACGCCTGTTTCGTTCACGCATCGCCGCGTGGACCACGTTCGGCCTTGTAGCCGCATCACTCGCGGCAATCGCACCCGCTGCAAATGCCAACGGGAGCGGTTACAGTCCCACGTTTTACCAATTCAGTCGAGAAGAATCCGCTCCAGGATCGATAATCGTCAACGATGACGAGCGTGTGACCATTTACAGCGGGCAATCTCTCGGCGCGGATTACGCGTGGCCCGCGCCCCTCAAGTCAGTGTTTAGCAGGTCCGCGTTCACCCAGACAACAGCATCGATGGCTGGGCTCACCTCCTTGAGCGATGAAAAGTATCGCTACTGGTCCGGTTCTTCAGAGGCAGACCCGCTGTGTAGCGACCTCGAGGATGAGGGTGGGTACTTTTTCCAAGATACCGCGACGCTCAAGATTACTGCGGGAAACCGCTGCCTAGATGACCTGTCCGTGACGGATCAGATCACCGTGTCTAACGACACTGGGTCGTCGAAGACGGTTGTCACCAACAGCATGTCCCAAGTGTTGAAGGTGGGCAAAAGGGACATCAGCAACGCTGTCGGCGCTTATCGCTACTTCTACGGAAGCGTTGAGAAAACCGATGCTGCGAGCGTTACGTTAGACCCAAGTGAAAGTAGTGTTAGCGCGTACTTTTACTTGTGCCTCAACGAGGACTTGGTCTTCGGTACCGACGAATTGACCTTTGACGTGTCCTGGAGCCAAGGCGGAAGTGCGGTTTCGTCCGAGGACCTGGAGATCAGTTACTACGACGACAACGGCGATCCGGCGGACACGTACCTCGTTCCGGAGGACAACCCGTATGATCAAGTTATCTCTTTCTCGGTGCGCTTGAATACGGAAGACGGGGAAGGAACTCCCATTGACGCGACAGGAACTCACGTCGTGACCGCAGACGTCAGTCTCATCGGAGATTCGGCTGGAAATTCTGTTCTCGAGGAATGCCCTCTGGCCGCAACAGAACCCCTGTGGCCCGAAGTGACCATCGTCAACGGTGAAGGCCCGCAAGCCACAACGACGGATCGAGATATGCCCGATGACACGTTCACTGGCAACAGCAACTGGGACCGCTACATGGCTTCCCCTGACGGGTTCGGCGGCGCTTTCCACCACGGCATGACCAACGACGACGGCGCAGGAACGGCCACCCTCGTTCAGCTCGGAGCATCCGGTCCGCAGAACGACTACAACGGGACTGGCAGTCGAAATATTGTGTCCGACACTGACGGAAATTTTGACCTCGGACGCTACGGTGCGGCCGGAGCCAATCAGTTCACTCTGGTGGCAAAAGCGAAGGGAAACTGGGAATACACCACCTCGACGATGGCAGGCGCAACCCCGGTAACGCGAACGTTCACCAAGGCCTCCCTCACGAGACTGTGTGTACGAGGCTTCACCGCCTACTGGATGTCTTCGCTCAGCACTCCGACGGTCAACCCGACAGCGCTGGTTTCATGCTCCAAGAGAGGCGACTTCCGGGATGTCCTCGTGTCCATCGTGAACAACGTCCCGACCGTGTTGGAGAGGCTCGGCGCACCCACGACGACGCGTCCGTGTGTGGCCACATACTTCGGTTCCAATAGTGCGGCGACTGGAACCGAAGTTGCGCTTATCGCCTACACAAGCACCACCGCGAGTGACGCCGACGGCTACTGCGCCGGAGGGGACGTCGACGTGAGTGCTCGATCCATCACCACCGTTACGGCCGCAGGCGTGAAAACGACGACTTCGTTAACCGAAAGCCCGTGGGGTGACGCCGGCGAGCCGTTCACCGTTCAAATCGCGCCCGGGTCGTCAGCAGGTGAGTGGGTGGGAATGACATCCACCCGGGGTGAAGAGTGGGAACCCATTCCGGCCAACCTCTTCACGATCACCGGATCTGCGGTCACAGAGGGAGAAAACATCACTCTCGACGACACGACAGATTTCGGGCTCAGCCCTCAGTACGAAATCGTCAAGAAGGTGTCCAGTGGCGAGTGGTTGATGTCGATTAACGCCGGGAACCCTTACTGGGGCGGCTGGGTGCTGTCGCATGACGGCGAAGACTTCGACAGGGTAACTGTCGCCTCGGTCAACACCTCGACCGGAGTTGTCACCAACGGCGATATCGTCGAACTCAGCGGGTTTGGGCTGTATTCCTGGCGGGTTCACAGTTTCTTCTCTGGATACGGCCCGAACGGAACAACCTATTTCGCCATGACTGGTGAGGATTCGTACTCGACAACGACATGGGCGCCCTAACCTAATCGAATTGGGTGTCGCGACAGCACAACGTCGCGGCACCCTTTTCTTTTGCCCTCTACACTGAACTGCGTGGTCCTCAACAAAATCATTTTGTTTTACGCGTTCGCGCCGGTCACCGACCCGCACGCGGTGGTCTTGTGGCAACGCGCGTTGTGTGAACAACACGGGCTCAAGGGTCGGATCATCGTGTCACCGCACGGAATCAACGGAACTGTCGGCGGGCCGATTGACGCCGTCAAACGCTATGCGAAGGCCACCAAGCAGTATCCCGGTTTCGGGAAGATGGACGTGAAGTGGTCGGACGGAACGGGAAACGACTTCCCACGACTCAGCGTCAAGACCCGCCCCGAACTGGTCGGGTTCAACTCGCCCGACGAAATCGTCGTCGGACCCGAGGGCGTTCTGAACGGCGGGGTTCACCTCAGCCCTCGACAGGTGAATGACCTCGTTGCCGAGCGCGGGGACGACGTGGTGTTTTTCGACGGACGAAACACCTTCGAAGCTCGAATCGGACGGTTCACAAACGCCGTCGTTCCCGATGTGCGAACCAGCCAGGACCTAATCGCCGAACTGGACAGTGGCAAATTCGACCACCTCAAGAGCAAGCCCGTCGTGACCTACTGCACCGGCGGTGTGCGGTGCGAGATCCTCAGCGCGGCGATGCTCAACCGCGGTTTCTCCGAGGTCTATCAAATCGAGGGTGGAATCGTGCGATACGGCGAGGCCTACCGCGACAGAGGACTGTGGGAAGGTGCGCTGCATGTGTTCGACGAGCGCATGACTATCACCTTCAGCGACAACGCTGCGGTTATCGGCGAGTGTGACAACTGCGGCTCGGGCACGTCGACGGTAGTCAATTGTGCGAACCTCGCGTGTCGCCACCGCGCGATCCTGTGCGCGTCGTGCCTCGACAACCCCGCGAATCTCGAGTGCGACGGGAGTCACGCGGACCAGCGCGTTGCCGGCGAGGTCGGCTAGTTCGTATAAGCCGCGAGAATGAAGTCGGACAGCTCATCCCGCTCGTCACTGGGCGCGAACGCGGCATTGATGGCGTTGAGTTGCCATTCGAGCACGTCGTTCAGGTCGTAACCAAAAACCTCGGCCAGATTGGCGATCTCGCGCGACAGGCTCGTTCCGCTCATGAGACGGTTGTCGGTGTTGACCGTGACGGCGAATCCGAGTTGATAGAGCAAGTCGAACGGGTGGTCATAGATGCTGTCACCAAATCGCCCAAAAGCCTTGGTGTGCACGTTCGACGTTGGGCAGATCTCGAGCGCGATGCGACGGTCCCGAACCCATTCGGCGAGGGACCCCATCACAACGTGCTGGGCGGCACCGGACTCGGTGATGGTGAGGTCGTCCGTGATTCGAACTCCGTGGCCCAAGCGCAACGCTCGGCCATCCATGAGCGCACCTTCGATGCTGTCCACACCGTCGGCCTCACCCGCGTGGACTGTGCGGGGCACCCAGGCCGCATCGAGTTTTGCGAAGGCACTCGCGAGTCGTGACGCGGGAAATCCGATTTCGGGTCCGGCGATATCAAACCCTGCAACTCCGCGACCCCGGTACTCGATGGCGAGGTCCGCGACGGCATCCGCGTTGTCAGCCTGTCGCATCGCACACAACAATTGTGCGACCCGAATCGCCGAGCCGGTGGATCGTCCGGCGTCAACCGCGGCAGTGATCCCGCGTTGCACGGCGTCGACCGCGTCGCGCATCGTCAATCCCACCGTGAGGTGTAATTCCGGAGCCCACCGCACCTCGGCGTAGACGACACCGTCGGCGACCAGGTCCTCGACAAACTCCCGCGCGATGCGCTCGAGGTTGCCCGCGGTCTGCATGACGGACAGCGTCACGTCGAAGGTCGCGAGGTAATCGACAAGATTGCCGGAATCCGCGTTGGCGCGAACCCACTCGTTCAGTTCGTCCGTCGTGGAACGCGGAATTTCGATTCCCCCCGCGGCTGCGAGTTCCACGACGGTCGACGGGCGAACCCCGCCATCGAGGTGGTCGTGAAGCGAGATTTTGGGAAGCGACTCGACGACAACGTCGGTCCCCGGAAACACGTGGGTGGGTCGATCTCCTGGCGTTACCTGGGGAAGTCCGATACGGCTCATCCGGTGATGACCTCGGCGATCAGTGGTCCGTGGTCGACGACACTCTCTCCAATTTCCCAACCGCCCTCCAGCGCTTCCAGCGCACGGTCGAAGCGTGCCGGATCATTCGCCGACAGGGTGAAGAGGACGTCGCCTTTCTTCACCAGCGCCCCCGGCTTGACTGCAAGATCGATTCCCGCGGCGTGAATGACGGGGTCTTCTTTCCGCGCCCGGCCCGCACCGAGGCGCCAGGCGGCGATTCCGAACGGCAATGCGTCCATCCGCGCCACCACCCCGTCCCGGTCGGCGACGACGACGTGTGTATCCGAAGCCACAGGCAGGGCCGCGTCGGGGTCGCCGCCCTGAGCGGACACCATCGCCCGCCACGTGTCCATTGCTTTGCCGTTGGTCAGATGCGATCGGACGTCGACACCCGACATACCCGACAGTTCGAGCATGTGTTCGGCCAACGTGACGGTGATGTCGATCACGTCGGCGGGCCCACCACCGGCGAGCACCTCAACCGATTCGCGAACCTCGTTCGCGTTTCCGATCGCGAGCCCGAGTGGCGTGTTCATGTTCGTCAGGACTGCGCGAGTCGCCACACCGGCATCGTTGCCGATTCCGACGAGCACGTGGGCGAGTTCCCTGGCGCGTTCAAATTCGCTCATGAACGCACCGTTTCCGAACTTTACGTCGAGCACCAGCGACGCCGTGCCTTCGGCCAGTTTTTTACTCATGATGCTCGAGGCAATCAGCGGAATGGCCTCGACCGTTCCGGTGATGTCTCGGAGCGCGTATAACTTGCTGTCCGCCGGTGCGAGCCCACTGCCCGCCGCACACACGACGGCGCCGACCGATTCCAATTGCGCCAGCATTTCGGCGTTCGACAGGTTAGCGCGCCACCCCGGGATGCTCTCGAATTTGTCCAACGTGCCACCCGTGTGCCCGAGCCCCCGTCCGGACAATTGCGGAACCGCAAGACCGAAACTTGCGACCAGTGGCGCGAGCGGCAGGGTGATCTCGTCACCGACGCCTCCGGTGGAGTGCTTGTCGGTCGTGATTTTCGACAACCCCGAAAAGTCGAGGCGTTCGCCCGAATTGACCATGGCGGCGGTCAGGTCGTTGATTTCGGTCGACACCATCCCCCGCAGAAAAATCGCCATTGTCATCGCCGACATCTGTTCGTCCGCGACATAACCGCGGGTGTACGCGTCAACCAACCAGTCGATCTGTGCGGTGGACAGCTGTCCACCGTCACGCTTGATTTTGATGAGGTCGACCGCGTCGAACGGCTCAATTCCGGTCATTCGCATCCCTCACAGGTAGTCGCCGTGGCCGGGTCGGTCAGGGCATAGGCGTCCAGTTCCCGCGGCCCAAACGCATCGGGCAGCACCTGGTCAATCGATCGAAACCCGGACACGGTTTCCAGAATCATGCCGGGCGCCGAGTGCTCGTACAACAGTTGTCGGCAACGGCCACACGGCATGAGGACCGCACCGTTTCCGTCGACACAGGTGAACGCGACGAGCTTGCCGCCACCGCTCATCAGCAGCGCGCTGACCAAACCACACTCGGCACACAGTCCGACACCGTAACTCGCGTTTTCGACGTTGCACCCGCTCACGATACGACCGTCATCGACGAGCGCCGCGACACCGACGGGAAAGTTGGAATACGGCGCGTACGCCCTTTTCATCGCGTCATTCGCGTGTTGTCGCAGTTCGTCCCAATTGATGTCCGACACAGTTATCCCTTGATATACGGTTTACCGGTCGCCGCAGGCGCGCGAACACGCCCGACAAAACCGACAACCGCGATGAGAGTGACGACGTAGGGAACGATCGTGATGAAGTCGGTCGGGATGCCGGGGCTCACTTGGTTTGCCCAGATTCGCAGCACGATGGAGAACCCAAACAACAGGGCTGCCGCCGCGGCCGAGAACGGATGCCAACGGCCGAGGATGACGAC
>JBIIFF010000048.1:0-9630 GCA_044237445.1 Microbacteriaceae bacterium
ACTGGCCGCCCGCGGTTTTTCCGCACGACTTGATCGGATTAACCCGACCGAAGTCGCGGGACCGCCGTTGGTTCAACAGTGGGTGTCCTTAGTGTTCAAGTACACCGTCCTCGTCGTCATGATCGGCGACATGGTCGGCTGGGGCTGGTGGCTGTGGCTCGGGTCATTCGTCATGTTCGTCCCCGGAATCCTCGGGATGACGTTCTCTGACCTTCCCAAATCCAAACTCTTGTCACAGCTGATTCCCGGTGGTCTCGCCGCGCTGTTGCTCGCAACGCTTTTAGCCGGATGGTCCGGCGACCTCGTCGGGATGTTCTTCGCCGACTCCCCCATGTACGGACAACTGTCCTTCCTACTCGTGCCTTTGCCCGTCATCATTACCGCCATCATCGGAATGTTCGCCGACGGAAGCGAGAAATGGTACGTGGAAAGAAAACTCACCTGGGTTTATCTCATCGGTGGGGTTGGCGTCTTCGTCTCGACAATTCTGGCCACCGATTTCTTCGGGCAGATTTTCGGGTCCTAGGTCTACGGCCACGCGAGTGGATTCGACGATGCCACGCCGTCATCGTGACAGAATGTTACAGTGACTGCCGCCTCCACGAGCCGCCGGGTTCTGAACGCCGATGGCGAATGGGAAGCCATTCCTCGGTATCGCGTTTTGTGGCTCGCGAAACTCGTCTACAGCAGCCGGTTCGAGTTCTTCATCGCGGCGGTCATCGCCGTCAACGCGGTGTTCCTCGCCGTCCTGACCATGCCCAACATCACGTCGCAAACCCGCGAGGTCGCAATGTTCATCGACGCCGTGGCGATGGGCATCTACATCGCCGAATTGATTGTTCGAATCCTCTCGTATGGCGCGAAACCCTGGGAATTTTTCCGCCGTGGATGGAACGTCTTCGATTTTGTCGTCGTCGGTCTCGCGCCGTTCGCCGCCGGCCAGACCGTGGTGCTGCGACTACTTCGCCTTTTGCGCCTTCTTCGCATCTTTCGGTTCCTCCCCGAAGTTCGAATACTGTTCGCCTCGATCGTCAAGAGCATCCCGCCGCTTCTCAGCATGTCCGTCCTCATCGGCCTGTTGCTGTTCCTGTACGGAATGGCGGGGACTTATTTTTTCGGCGCATTCCTGCCTGACGCGTGGGGACACATCGGGCAGAGCCTCAAGTCTCTGTTCATCCTGCTGACGCTCGAAAACTTTCCGGTTTATCTCGAAGACGCCATGCTCATCAGCCCATTCGCCCTGCCCTATTTCCTGTCCTACGTATTTTTCATCGTCTTCACCATTCTTAATGTGCTTATCGGAATCGTGTTGAACGCGATGGATGAGGCACGTGCGGAGGCACGCGTCCGTTCCGACAAAAACGCGGCTCTCACCGAGCTCTCGAACGTGGTTGACCTCATCAGTGCGGACGGGAAGATCACCGCGGAAGAACTCGCCCGACTGCGAAGCGATATCGAGCGGCTTCGAAAAAACTGAATTAGGTCGCCCCGCGGCGGTCGGTCACCCGTCCCACGTCCGATTCCCGTTGGGAAAGACCTCGTGCGGTGGCGCGATTATGGTAGAAATATTCACCTTCGCGCAGTACGCTTACGCGCATGGTTAACATAAATGTTTTCACGTTCTTCATTATCGGCACCCTCGGGTTCGGATGGCTCGCTCTCCGATTCATCCCGGGCAAGGCGTTCGCCTTCCGAATGTTCGGCATTGGGCTCTCGCTCCTCGCGCTCGCGTTCGCGGTCTGGTCCGCCATCATCGTGACGCAACCCGCGGATCTTTCGCCACTCACCACCGTCGGCGTCATCCCGTTTGCCGCCGCGAACCTCTTTTTCGTCGCCGCGGGAACGTCCGACTTTAGCCCCAAGGTACGACGGACTCTTCTCCTCGTTGCGGCCGCTGTCCTCGCCGTATTGCTGGTGCTCCGCACGGTGGTGTTCCCGTCGGGGCCCTCCTTCAGCGAAAACGGTCTGTTCTATTTCAACGCGCACCCGATCGCCATCCTGTTGTACGTGATCGTGTTCGCCGGTGGGCTTATGCCCGCCGTCCACGTCGTGACCTCGCACATCTCGAACTACACGACCGCTATGTTCACACGACTGTTCTTCAACGTGGTGACGTTGTCTGGTGTGGTCCTGCTCGTGAGCACGAGTGACGAACTGCAGTACTGGAATGGTTACATCCTGCTCGCGGGCTTGATTGGTCTGACCGTAATCCACGCCCGTCGGACGCCCGAATTCATCACCCGATAATCCCCGTGGGGGCTACCTCGCGCTACCTCCGTGAACGTTTCCCGCTCGTTGCGGTATCCGTTCTCGCCCTCGGAACCGCAGTTTTTCTCGTCGGGGTTTCGACCGTCGGACCTCCCGAAACGCTCACCCACGTAGTCGTCGCCCTGATCACGGTGACCTTCGTCGCTTTTCTCCTGCGGCAACGCGTCGCGGACGAATTCAAGGACCGCGGTCACGACGACCTGAACTATCCAGACCGTCCCGTTCAGCGCGGTGCAATCCCCACGCGAACGCTCATTCGCATGGGGATTGTGGCGTTCGTCGTCGAGGTCGCCGGTGTGATCATCATCGCGGCGGTCAGTGGCCGGTGGGAGAGCATACTCGCCTATTTCGGCGTTGTCGTGTACTCCGCCCTCACCGCGGTCGAATTCTTTGCACCGCGGTGGATCGGTCGGCACTTCACGGTGTACTTCCTCTCTCACCAAGTGATTTTTGTGTTTTTCGCGTTGTGGTGTTACGTCGTCTTTGCGCCCGTCGACACCACGCGGTTTGTTGCCGGCGCGACCGCGTTCATCCTCGTCATGGCCGCGCTGGAAATCATGCGCAAATTCGAAATCCGCCGAGACCCGCGGGGCCAGGTCGTGAAGGACACGTATGTGGCGGTGTGGGGTCGGTCCGTGACCGTGGGGATTCTGGCATCTGTCTTCGTCGCGAGCGGAACGTTATTGGGAGGGACGATCGGACTACCCGTCGCCATGATCGGTGTCACGTGCGCGCTCGGCCTCGCGGTCGTTCGCAACTCGGACCGAGCAGTTCAGGGAATAACGATCCTGGGCTTTCTTGCACTCGGCGTTGCGGGATATCTGTCATGACGACGTGGGGAGCGAAGGCGGAGGGTTTGTTGCGCCTCCGAGACGAGTTCGGTGTGGACGTGCCACCATTTGTCGTCATCCCCTTGGCCGATGTTGTCCGCGACCTCGACAACATCCGTGGACGGGTAAACGAGGCTTTTGCCGATTTCGCCGACGGCGGAACGGACACATCGTTGACCCGCGTTCTCGACGACGTGCGCGCGAGCCTCGCGCTGGACGAACAAGCTCTTCGGTCGTTTCACTCCAGTGTCGACCGTAACGGGTGGTCGACCGTCAGTTTTCGAACATCCGCCGTGTTCGAAGACGGTCCGGACGCGTCGTTCGCCGGGCAATACGAGTCTTATCTCGACGTCCCCTACACCGAGGAAGCGCTTCGAACCCACGTTCGTCGGTGCGTCGAAAGCATGGTTTCCTTGCGCGTCCTGCGCTATGCCCGCGAGCGCGGCCTTTCGCGATGGGATCTCGGAGGTTCCGTAGTCGTCCAGCAGATGTTCCACGGCGACGCGTCGGGCGTGCTCTTTACAGAAAACGGAACGGGGGCGATGACCATCGCCGCGAGTTCGGCCGCGGTCAACGCCGTCGTCGACGGTGACAACGCTACCGACTTTGTTATTTCTCGAGCGACGGATGACGGCGCAACCATTCCCGAGCCGATTCGTCGACTGAGCCGATTAGCGTTCGAACTCGAAGCCTCCGTCGGTCACCCGCTCGATATCGAGTGGGCGCTGCGCGGCAATCGCGTGGTGTTTTTGCAGATGAGGCCCATCACGGTACCCAATCTGGATTACCACCTGGAATGGGACTCGACCAATATCTCCGAAAATTACCCCGGTGTGACGTTGCCGCTCACGTACTCCGTGATCCGCGAACTGTATGCCGGGGTTTACATGTCGTTCGTCCGCTTGGTGGGCGCGTCGGAAGAGAAAATTCGGGCCGACGAACCCGCCTTTCGCAACATGCTGGGATACCTCAACGGCCACGTTTATTACCGCATCACGAACTGGTACGCGCTCATGAAATTTCTGCCGGGGCGCGCGAACCAAGAGTTTTTCGAAGCGATGCTCAACCCCGTCACTCACCGCGGTCGATCGACGACGACACGACGAATGGATCTCGCGTCGCTCGTCGCGATTGTGCGCTTCCTGTGGTTGCTGTCCCGCTCGGAGAAGCGGTCACAACGATTCCGCACCCGGTTCGCTGAGCGGCTCGCGTTCTTCTCGTCCTTTCACGTCGAGTACGTCAACGCCGCGCAACTGCTGGCGGCGTCCCAACAAATCCGCGTCGAGGTTCTTGCCGATTGGGCGACACCCATCCTCAACGACGTCAAACTGATGGTCTTTCACGGAGTCCTCACGCGCTTCTTCTTTCGTGCCGCCGATCAGACGGAATACCTCGCTTTCCTGCAGGGGTTAACCGACCGCGCAAGTCTGGAACCACTCGAGCATCTTGCGCGTGTCGGCGGAGTCGTGGCGGGCGCGCTGAAGGACGAGAAGGTTCGGTCGATTGCCGAGTTGAGGGGGACGCCGAGCTGGACCGCAGTGTCTGAGTCGGCAGCGGAATACATCGCCGCGTTCGGGTCGCGCACTCCTGGCGAACTCAAATTAGAGTCCGTGCGCCTCACCGACGACCTGTCGGACGTCCTCGAGCTCGCCGTGAGAGCTCACGAGTCGACCTTCACGGCGAACGCCGCGGCACGTGCGGACGGAGCGACGTCCTCACTCAACTGGCCGGCTCACGTTCCGAAATATCAACGCCCGCTGCTCCGATGGGTCGCGACGCACACGCGCCGAGCCATCGATTGGCGTGAGAGGTTCCGGTTCAACCGGGCGCAGACGTTTGATCTCACGCGGGGGCTTTATGACGCGGTCGGACGAATTCTCGAAGCGGAGGGGCTAATCGACACGCGACGCGATGTGTATTGGCTGACGGAACACGAAATCGACGAGATCGTCAACGCGCACGCGTGGAGCCTTGACGCGAAGGCGCTCGTTGCGCATCGCAAAACGCTCTTCGCCGGCTACGCCGCCGCAGACGCGAGCCTCGCGGTCAACGGCGCTGGCTGGATTGCCGCCCACCACCTGTCCCCGGTGCGTCCGATCGATGCCGAGCGGGGCCTCACCGGCCGGGGCGTTGCGCCGGGCGTTCTGACCGCTCCCGTCGTCGTGTGCACCGAATTCGACCCCGCGGTCGATATTCGTGGAAAAATTCTGGTTGTGAACCACATCGACCCGGGGTGGACGTTGCTTTTCACGCAGGCCGCCGGGATTGTCGCGGAACGTGGCAACGCGCTCTCGCACGCTGCCATCATCGCCCGCGAAATCGGCATTCCCGCGGTCGTGGCCGTGTCCGGCGCCCTCGATCAACTTGCGACGGGCGACGTCGTGACTATCGACGGAATCCGAGGGAGCGTCACGCGTGAAGCGACTTAGGCTCATCGCCACTCACGTCGGGTGGGCGGGTTCTGTCACGTTACTCAGCCTGCTCGCCGCGTGGTCGGCTATCGCGTTTCTGCTGGACTCGAACGTCCGACTCGCGATCGTGTTTGCCGTGGTCGCTTTCCTGCTCGACATCGCCGACGGCTTCCTCGCACGAAAGCTCGGAGCAACGAGCGAATTCGGACGTCTGTTGGACAGCATGGTCGACGCAGTCAACTATTCCATGCTCGCCGCACTCGTAGCGGAACGGGTGCTGTTGCCCGGCGTGCTCGGATTCGTCGTCGGATTTCTCATCCTCGCGTGTGGAATCCTGCGACTTGTGCTCTTCACGATGAACGGGTTTGAGGAAGAGGGCAATCGCCTGTATTACGTGGGCGTGATAACACCGCACCTCACCCTCGCCGTCGCTCTGACCTACCTCGTCACGCGATTTGTTGAGGTGCCGGACCTCGTCGTTGCCGCGACGCTCGGAGCCATCGCACTCGCCCAACTGTCGACACTCCGAACGCGCAAGACCGGGGTGCTCGTCTTCTGGATTCCCGCGTCCATCGCGACTGCGATTGGGGCGCTGCTGTGGTTGTAAACGCTACGTCGTCCATCGATCCGGTCGACCTCGGTGACGTGTTGGCAGAAATTGCACGCGTCGCGGCGACAGAACCAGCGCTTACGCCACGTCCATTCGAGGACCTGCGCGCTGCCGCATCGCGGGGCAACGTCGTTGTGTTGCGTCACGACGGCGGCCTGATCGGGTGGGGCGTTCGAGAGGTGCTCCGACCGGGGCTCGCCGAAATCGGCATGATGTTCATCAAGCCGGCGTTTCGGACTCCCGAGGCGTTCATCCGATTGGCGAGGGAACTCGCCAACGTGCCCGAGGCCCTAATTCTCGCGACCTACGACTCAGCTCTGGTGCGTCTCGCTGTGCTCGAATTCGGGTTTCGCGAGGCCTCGCTCGGACAGGTGATTGTGCGAAGCCGTGGACGCTTTCTTGTGAAACGACTCTCGGCGGAGAGCCGCCGGGCGGTGCGGGAACACACCCGCACAGCACGACCGCTGTGCGCGATTCGGGAAGCCCGATGACCACCACCGAAGTCGTGATTGTTCTCGCGATGGCACTTCTGTTCGGGGTGGTGTTCGCAGGCATCGAGATCATCAAACGCCGCTGGAAAATTTCGCCCGAAATCATGCGCCGAGTCGCACACATCGCCTCGGGTCTGCTCGTGCTGTTGGACTATGTGTTGCTCTCGCCCGTCCTTTTCGTTGCGCTGGTCGGCGGCGGATGGTGTGTATTTTTTGCGGCCAGCAAACTCAAACTCTTGACCGCGGTCAACGACGTGGCGCGTCGAACCTACGGACAATACGTTCTCACCGCGGGCTACCTGGGGGCTTTCGGAATTTCACAATTCGAGCCCGCGGTTTTCGTGCCCAGCGTTCTCATTGTCACGTTCGCCGACTCGTTCGCTGGGTTGGTCGGCACGCTCGTCCGGTCCCCCCGCAGAACCATGCTCGGGTCTCTCGTCTTCTTCGTGATTGCACTGGGACTTCTGATCGCGACTAGTGCGGCGCCGGTCATCGTCGCTATTGGCATCGCGGCGACGCTGACCCTGATCGAACGCGTTTCACCACTGGGTCTCGACAATGTGACCATTCCGGTCGCCGCAGCCCTACTGCTTCTTGTGCTTTAGTCCGATTCGCCGCATCAGCGCGTCCGTGCTCAGGTGTGTCACCACTGAAATCGCGAACGCGACCGCCAGAGTTTCCCACGGCACTCGGTACGCCACGAGCAACACAAGCCCGCTGGCAAGTGTCCCGTCGATGGTGTCCATCACCTCTTGGATTCGACCGCCAAGTCCGCGGGCGGGGCTCGCGCTCGTTGGAATCCCCAATCGACGTTTGACGAAACTGTTGAGCACCTCTCCCGCGACGTACAGGACTGCAGTCACGGGACCCAGGATGAAAGGGTTATCGAGGAAGACCGGTGCCACGAGTGGCGTCAGCGGCGCGACGAGGTGCAAAAGTACGGTGACCGCGGTGCCCAGAACGACATAGAACACGAGACTTCGCAGGGATTTGCTGGGCCCGATGAGTGGCCGGCCACCGAGGAGCAGTCCGCCGTCGAGCGGAATCTGAAGCGACGCGAACCACCCCTTTCGCATCGCCGCGATAAAGACGAGTCCCGCCACCGTGAGCGGTAACAGCAGCGTGATGGCGTGCGACACCGTAGACAGCGCCGACTCAAGCATGCTGGGCTAATCTCTTTTCTGTCGCTAGTGCGAACACCGCGATTCGAGTGTCACCGCGCACACGTCTCATGCTGGTGAGTTTAGCCGTACCGGCCTGTGGCGCTCAGGAGGTGGACTTCTGTTCGGTATCAGTTCACCTGAATCACCCTTGCGACCGTATGCTCGATTCAGGCATCCGCTCACCCTCAAACACAATTCTTCGGAGGCAACGATGTACACAGCGACATGGAACGGTGCAGTCATTGCACAGTCCGACAAGACGATCGAAATTGAAGGAAACCAGTATTTTCCGATGGACAGCGTCGAATCGGAATTCCTCGTTGATTCTGACACCACATCGACCTGCTCGTGGAAGGGTCTCGCGAACTACTACTCGCTGAACGTGAACGGCGAAGTCAACACCGATGCGGTGTGGGTGTACCGCGAGCCCAAGGACGCCGCCAAGGAAATCGCCAATTATGTCGCGTTCTGGCGTGGCGTCACGGTCAGCGCCGCCTGACCACCATCGCGGAGTTTCCCCGTGATTGAATTCCACCGCGTCTCGAAGAGTTACGGCGAGACCGCAGCGCTAGCCGATTTTTCGTTGACAGTGCCGACATCGAAAATCACCGTGCTGATGGGCCTTTCTGGTTCGGGAAAAACAACCGCGCTCCGGATGGTCAACAAAATGGCGATTCCGACCACCGGCTCGGTGTCGATCGACGGACTCGACGTCGCTGATCGCGATGCCGTAGCGTTGCGCCGATCAATCGGGTACGTCATGCAAGAAGTCGGCCTGCTTCCGCACAAAACCGTTATTGACAACGTGACTCTAATCGCCCGAATCGCCGGGCAAACCGCAGAGGACGCCCAGCGCAACGCGGCCGACATGCTGACGATGGTCGGAATTGACCCCCAATCGTTCGGCAGATACCCCCAACAGTTGTCCGGCGGCCAACAACAACGAGTCGGTGTCGCGCGCGCGCTTGCCATCAAACCCAACATCCTGCTCATGGACGAGCCGTTCGGTGCGGTCGATCCGATTGTCCGGGAAGAGCTGCAGGACGAGTTGTCTCGGATTCAGCGCGAGCTCAGCCTGACCATCATGTTCGTCACGCACGATCGCCACGAAGCATTGAAAATCGCCGACCAGTTGGTGGTTCTGTCGAACGGCGGGCACATTGAACAGGCCGGAACCCCATCGGAACTCACAGCGAAACCCGCGAACGATTTCGTTCGAAAGATTCTCGGTGTGTGATGGAGTGGTTCATCGCCAACTGGACCTTCGTGGCGGGGTTGGCTCTCACTCACGTAAGCGTTTCCGCAGTGCCGATCGTCGTCGGCGCGATTCTCGCCGTCGTGCTGGCCCGCGTCACCCCAGCTAGATTGGTCAACCCAGCCCGCTCTGTTCTGGGTGCGGTGTATGCCATTCCGTCTCTTGCGTTGTTCGTCACACTTCCCGTACTCCTCGGAACCGACTTCACCGGCCCGACGAACGTCATCATCGCGCTGACCATCTATGTCATCGCATCAATGTATTTCTCGGCGCACGATGCGTTCGCCCAGGTGCCCCGACCGACCGTCACCAATGCGGAGTCCATGGGAATGAGCCGTCGACAGGTCTTCATACACGTTGAGCTTCCGATGGCGATACCTGGACTCATCGCCGGACTACGGGTCGCCGCGGCCAGCACCATTTCGATCGCCTCGATCGGCGCGGTCGTAGGTGTTCGCAACCTCGGCTACCTCTTCATCGACGGTTTCCAGCGCAAGATCCCCGAAGAAATCATTACGGGGGTTCTTGCGATCTTTGTCATCGCTCTGGCTCTCGACGTCGGCCTGTGGCTCATCGGTCGACTGTTGACCGGCTGGCGATTC
>JBIIFF010000049.1:0-9621 GCA_044237445.1 Microbacteriaceae bacterium
TCCTTGCCCACACCGGTCGGCCCGCCAGTATTTTGGCCGCTGCCGCCGTTGCCCTCGAACTGAACCGGTTGGGGGGAACGGCGGTGGTCCTCGATTCGCAACATCCCGCGGTGACAGCGGAATCCGATGTCGAAGTGAAACAACTCGGTGTTGACGTCGAACCCGAGGACATCGAATTGGTGATTTGTTTGGGTGGCGACGGAACCATCCTCAAGGCCGCGGAAATCATGCGCGGACAAGCCGCCCCGCTGCTCGGTGTCAACATGGGGCACGTTGGATTTCTCGCCGAGCTCGAACCGGACGATCTCGAGTCCACGGTCGGGCGCGTCTGGAACAAGGACTATGTTGTGGACGAACGCATGACGATTGACGTCAGCGTCGAATTGAACGGGGCGACGGTCTTCGAAACGTGGGCGCTCAATGAGGCCAGTGTCGAGAAAATGGCGCGAGAGCGCATGATTGAGGTCGTTATTGGTGTCGACGATCGACCAATCTCGACTTTCGGGTGCGACGGGGTTCTCATGGCCACTCCGACCGGGTCGACCGCTTATTCGTTTTCCGCCGGTGGTCCCGTGGTGTGGCCGACCGTCGAAGCACTCATCATGGTGCCGCTGTCCGCGCACGCCCTGTTCGCACGCCCGCTCGTAACGGCACCGTCCTCGACACTGACCGTCGACCTCCTCAGCCGCAACCACGCATCGGGAGTGTTGTGGTGTGACGGTCGTCGCACGCACACCCTGGCTCCGGGGTCGCGGGTGATTGCGCGTCAATCCGAAACGCCGGTGCGCCTCGCGCAAACCCATTCGGGTCCCTTCTCCGAGCGACTGGTCCAAAAGTTTTCGCTCCCCACCGACGGGTGGCGCGGCAGGTCCTCATGATTCACGAGATTTCGATCAAGGACCTCGGCGTGATCCAGTCCGCGACCCTCACACTCACGCCCGGCTTCACGGCTGTGACCGGCGAGACGGGTGCGGGAAAGACGATGGTTGTCTCGGCGTTGGGACTTCTTCTCGGCGAGCGCGCCGACTCCGGTGTCGTTCGGCACGCGGCCGAACGCGCACTTGTCAGCGGTCGATGGTCCGTGACGAATCAAACGGTGCTGGATCGCGTCGGCGAACTCGGTGGATCGATTGACGACGGAGAATTGGTCGTGACACGTTCGGTCAGCTCGGAAGGCCGTTCCCGAGTGGTTGTCGGGGGTGCATCGTCACCCGTGAGTGCACTGGGCGACATCGGCAGCCACCTCGTTGCGATTCACGGACAGAGCGAACAATTGCGCCTTCGATCCCAGTCCGCGCAGCGCGAGTCCCTCGACCGCTACGCCGGCGGACCGTTGCGGACGCTGGTGGACGAATATCAGGTCGTTTATCGGCGGTGGAGCACCGCCATTACGCGCCGCGAATCGATGACGCGTGATGCGTCGGAGCGACTCCGCGAAGCGGAGGACCTGCGTATCGCGGTGGTGGCGATTGATGCCGTGGCACCAATCGCGGGCGAAGATGTGGCCCTCAAGGCGAAAGCGGATCGCCTCGCGAACAGCGAGGAATTGCGTCGCGCCGCACAAGAGGCGCACGAATCGCTGTCGGCGGACGACGCCGAATTCGACGCCGTTTCGCTCATGGAGAATGCGCGCCGTGCGCTCGAACGCGTGAACGGCCACGATCCGGCTATCGAAGGCATTCTCGCCCAGATCACCGAGGCAAGCATTGTGGTGCGCGAGGCCGCACAGTCTGTCTCGGCCTACGCCGCGGGACTCGACATCGACGGTGGAGATTTAGAACAAGTCCACGAGCGGACCGCGGCCATCAACGCGCTGGTGCGGGCATATGGTCCGACCCTTGACGATGTCCTCGCGCTGTGGTCGAGTGCGTCCGATCGTCTGTATGACCTGGATCGTTCGGATGACGCGCTCGCCGCCCTATCGCTCGAAATCGCGGCCGATGAACTGACCCTCGAGGACCTCGCGACCCGAATCACCAATGCTCGAACCGAAGCCGCTGAGCGATTGTCTGCGGCGGTCACCGAGGAACTTCATTCGCTCTCGATGCCGACCGCTGAATTCGTGGTGCGCGTGGCGCCCCAGAACGGTCCCGAATTTTTCGCGCACGGTCGCGACGTTGTCGAAATGTTGTTGCGTCCGCACCCCGGCGGGGAACCGAAACCCGTAACCAAGACCGCGTCGGGTGGCGAACTGTCGCGCGTGATGCTCGCCATCGAAGTGGTCATCGCGTCGACGGACACCGTGCCGACCCTGGTCTTCGACGAGGTCGATGCGGGTGTGGGTGGCGCAAGCGCGATCGAGATCGGGCGGAGGCTGGCGATTTTGGCGCGGTCGGCTCAGGTGATCGTGGTGACGCATCTCGCCCAGGTCGCGGCTTTCGCAACAAACCACCTGCGCATTGTCAAAGATACGAGCGGTGCGATCACGGAATCAACGATTTCCCGACTCGATGGCGATCAACGAATTGAAGAAATGGCGCGCTTGCTTTCGGGAACCCCCGACTCCGACAACGCTCGAGCCCACGCGGCGGAAATGCTTGATTCGGCTAATCTTTGGCGTGGCGAATTCGCTTAATTCGTCATTTGGTGGGTCGAGCGGTTATCGTTGAATTCCGTGGTGAAACATACGGATTTCGAACTCGGCCGGCCCGTCGCGAAGCACATCTTCGTCACCGGCGGTGTCGTCTCCTCCCTCGGTAAGGGCCTCACCGCGGCATCGCTCGGGAATCTTCTCACCCGTCGTGGTTTGCGGGTCGTCATGCAAAAGCTCGACCCGTACCTGAACGTCGACCCGGGAACAATGAATCCGTTCCAACACGGTGAAGTCTTCGTCACGGATGACGGTGCGGAAACCGACCTCGACATCGGCCACTATGAGCGTTTTCTCGACATCAGCCTGTCTCAAGCCGCGAACGTCACCACGGGCCAGATTTATTCGCGCGTGATCGAGCGCGAACGACGCGGCGAATACCTGGGGGATACGGTTCAGGTCATTCCGCACATCACCGACGAAATCAAGCGACGGATGCGCCTGCAAGCGACCGAGGAGCCCGCACCCGACGTCATTATCACCGAAATCGGCGGGACCGTCGGGGACATCGAAAGCCTCCCGTTCATCGAGGCGGCGCGCCAGGTTCGACACGAACTCGGACGCAAGAACGTGTTTTTTGTGCACGTGTCGCTGGTTCCGTTCATGAACGCGTCGGGCGAGCAAAAGACCAAACCGACGCAGCACTCGGTTGCGGCGCTGCGATCGATTGGTATCCAGCCCGACGCCCTCGTACTGCGCAGTGACCGACCCGTCTCTGCCGCCAACCGTCGCAAGATCGCGCTGATGTGTGACGTGGACGAGGACGCCGTCGTGAATGCGACGGATGCGAGCAGCATCTATGACATTCCCAGCATGCTTCACTCACAGGGCCTCGACTCGTACATCGTCGATCAGCTCCGTCTCGCCGGCACCGACGAGGTGAACTGGGAGGGCTGGTCCGAACTGTTGGACACCGTCCACAACCCGCAGGGTCACGTCCGCATCGCGCTCGTCGGCAAGTACGTTGACCTTCCCGATGCGTATCTGTCGGTCACCGAAGCTCTTCGCGCGGGTGGATTCGCAGCCGATGTTGCGGTCGACATTCGGTGGGTTCCCTCGGATGTGTGCGAAACACCGGAGGGTGCGGCTGAGCACCTCGCCGATGTGGACGGAATCTTGGTGCCCGGTGGATTCGGTGTTCGTGGAATCGAAGGCAAGCTGGGGGCACTGCGGTACGCGCGCGAAAACCTCATTCCGACACTGGGGATCTGTCTCGGACTTCAGTGCATGGTGATCGAATACGCGCGAACCGTGGTTGGCCTGGCGGGAGCGTCGTCCAGTGAGTTTGACCCAGAGACCCCACACCCCGTGATTGCGACGATGGAAGAGCAAATAGACATCATCAACGCCGGTGATCTCGGTGGAACGATGCGACTCGGTCTGTACGAAGCGAATCTGTCCAAAGGGTCAATCGTCGAAGAGGTGTATGGGTCCTCCTCGGCGTTCGAACGGCACCGACACCGGTACGAAGTGAACAACCGCTATCGCGACGAAATTGCCGCGGCGGGTCTCGTGTTTTCGGGGACGAGCCCGGACGGGCAACTGGTCGAGTTCGTCGAGTTGCCGCGCGAGGTTCACCCGTATTACGTGTCGACGCAGGCACATCCCGAACTTCGGTCGCGGCCGACTCACGGGCACCCGCTCTTCGTCGGGCTGATTGCCGCGGCCAAGGAACGACACACGTCGGATGTCCTCGATGTTGATTATTCCGACGACAAGTAGCCGAGCGTGGAGGTAACGCGCCTCGTTGAGCAGTTTCTGCGCCACACAGCGCTTGAGCGTGGTCGAAGCGCAAACACGATCGCCGCGTATCGACGCGACCTAGCCACGTGGTCGCGGCACATCGGCATCCGCGCAATTGATTCGCTCACCGCAGCAGACGTGACAGATTATCTCGCCGAGCTTCGCAGTGCGGGACTCGCCGCGTCGTCCATCACGCGAATGCTGTCCACCATCCGCTCGTTTCATCGATATCTGATCGCGGAGGGACTGGCGTCCGTAGACCCAACCGGCGCGGTGATTGCGCCCGGGCGGACCCAACGCCTTCCGCACGCTCTCACCATCGAACAGGTCACAGCGCTCATCGATTTCACCGAGATCGATTCGCCCATCGGATTACGGGATCGGGCAATCCTCGAACTGATGTACGCCACCGGCGCGCGTGTGTCCGAAGCGGTCGGACTCGTGGTCGACGATGTCCACGCTGATGACGTGCTCGACGCCATCACCCTCACCGGCAAAGGCAACAAGCAGCGGATCGTCCCGGTGGGGCGTTTTGCGCGTGAGGCACTTGCCGCATATCTGGTTCGTGGCCGTCCTGCGTTGCTGGCTAAAGGGCGGGGGACGCCCGCCCTGTTTCTGGGCGCCCGAGGAGCACCGCTCAGTCGCCAGAACGTCTTCCTGCTGATCCGAGCCGCCGCGCAGCGAGCGAACCTCACCGCCACCGTCTCGCCCCACACTCTTCGGCACTCCTTCGCCACTCACTTGCTTCGTGGCGGAGCGGATATTCGAGTTGTCCAGGAACTTCTCGGGCACTCGTCCGTCTCCACGACCCAGATTTACACCTTCGTGACGCGAGACGCGTTGACCGAGGCGTACCGCACGGCTCATCCGCGAGCGCGATGACTATGGCTCGCAATCACCATAGAATTAGCCCGTGACCGCTTTTCCCGTGCCCCCACAGTTGACCACTCACGGTCCGGCGCGCGTCATTTCGTTGTGTAACCAAAAAGGCGGTGTCGGAAAGACAACCACCGCCATCTCGTTGGCAGGGGCACTGGCGGAAATTGGTCGTAAAGTCTTGGTGGTGGATTTCGATCCGCAGGGTGCACTGACGGCGGGTTTCGGTGCGAATGTTCATGACGGTCCGACGATTTACAACCTTCTCGTTCCCGAGAAGTCGTCGAACCCGTCTCGTTCACCGCTGTCGACCCGCGATGTCATCCAGGCCACGTCAATCGAGAACATCCACATCCTGCCGGCGAACATCGACCTCGCCGCGGCAGAGGTCCAACTGGTCAACGAGGTTGCCCGCGAACACGTTCTCGCCGACGTACTCAAGCCCGTCATCGACGACTATGACCTGATCCTGATTGACTGCCAGCCCTCGCTCGGACTGTTGACCGTGAATGCGCTGACCGCGAGTCACGGCGTTCTCATTCCGCTCGCGTGCGAGTTTTTTGCTTTGCGCGGAGTGGCGTTGTTGCTGGATACGGTCGAAAAGGTCAAGGCCCGGCTCAATCCCAACCTTCAACTGGATGGCATTCTTCCGACCATGTATGACCCGCGCACCCTTCACTCGGTGGAAGTTCTCGAACTCGTGACAAAGAATCGACCCAAGGACGTTCTGAAGTCCATCATCCGTCGTACTGTCAAATTCCCCGATTCGACCGTTGCCGCCGCACCCATCACCGTTTTCGCACCGGAACACCAAGCGGCGGAGTCCTACCGAGAACTTGCCCGAGAGCTGATTTCCCTTGGAAAGATTGCCTAGTTCCGAAGACGGTTTCCGCGTCAGCCTCACGAACTTCGACGGACCCTTCGACCTCCTCATTTCACTCATCTCGAAGCACGAGATGGACATCACCGACGTGAGTCTGGCCGCGGTGACGGGGGAGTTCATCGAGTTCCTCCGCGACCTAGACGGAACGGCGGAACTCGACGCGGCATCCGAGTTTCTCGTCGTCGCGGCGACGTTGCTGGACATGAAAATTGTCGGATTGTTGCCAACCGGTGATTACGCCGATGCCGAAGATGTCGCGGTGCTCGAGGCGCGCGACCTTTTGTTTGCCCGCCTTCTTCAGTACCGGGCCTTCAAAGAAGTTTCGGCGTGGTTCGCAGAGCGGATCGAACGCGAATCCGCTCGTCACCCCCGAGCAGTGCGGCTCGAAGAAAAGTTCCGTGAACGGACCCCCGAACTTGTGTGGGTCACGTCGCTCGAGGATTTTCACACGCTCGCTCTTTTTGCACTTGCCCCGCGCGAGATACCCTTTGTCGGGCTCGAACACCTCCACGCACCACTGGTGTCGGTTCGCGAGCAGGCGGCCATCGTGATTTCGATGGTGCGAAAGACGCCGATGACGTTCCGGCAAATCATCGCGGGGGCGGAACACAAAGGCGTCGTCGTCGCTCGATTCGTCGCGATCCTCGAGTTGTATCGTCAATCCGCGGTCTCGTTCGAGCAAATCGAGCCTCTGGGTGAATTGACCGTGCGCTGGAGCGCGGACACGTGGAGCGACGAGAACCTTGTCACACTGGGAGCGGAATATGGAAACTGAACTCGAACGTCAACTCGAAGCGATTCTGATGGTCGCCGATGAGCCGCAAAGTCTCGTGTCCCTCGCGACCGTGCTCGAACGTCCCGTCGTCGAGGTGAAAGCCGCGGTGGCGAACCTGGTGGCCGACTTCGACGGTATCGGCGGAACCGTCCGCCGAGGTTTTGAGCTACGTGAGGTCGGCGGCGGTTGGCGAATTTATGTGCGCGAGTCCTTTGACGATCTGGTTCGTGACGTGGTGCTGTCCCAGAATTCGACCAAGCTGTCGCAACCCGCCCTAGAGACGCTCGCGGTGATCGCCTATAAACAGCCCGTCACTCGGTCACAGGTGTCGGGGATTCGCGCGGTCAACGTCGACACCGTGATTCGGACGCTGGTGGGGCGCGGATTGATCACCGAGGTGGGCACCGAATCCGAGACCGGAGCGATCCTCTATGGGACGACAGATCTCTTGCTCACCAACCTGGGAATTGATTCGCTCGAGCAACTTCCGCCGGTGTCCGCTCTGCTCGACGACGGCTCGGGCGGGTTTGACGATGGCAACTGATCGACTCCAGAAGGTGCTCGCGGCGGCGGGTGTCGCATCGCGCCGGGCCAGCGAGATTCTCATCGCACAGGGGCGAGTCACCGTGAACGGCGTGGCGGTCACGGAACCCGGTTCACGGGTCGACCCAGAGACGGACAAGATAACGGTTGACGGCGAGCCGATCCAGTCGGATGTGAGCAAGCGCTACGTGCTGTTCAACAAGCCGACCGGAGTGGTGTCCTCTCTCGCGGACGATCGAGGGCGCCGTGACCTGCGCGAGTTTGTTGTGGGTTACCCCGAGCGATTGTTCAACGTCGGTCGGCTCGACGCCGACACCTCAGGACTCTTGATCTTGACGAATGACGGCGATGCCGCTCATGTGCTCGCACACCCGTCGTTTGCGGTGTCCAAAACCTATGTCGCGAAAGTCTCGGGGTTGGTCAAAGGATCAACACTCCGTTCGATGAAGGACGGAATTGAACTCGATGATGGCCCGATTGCCGTCGATCGCGTCGCCATTCTCGGCGAACCCTCGCGCGGCGAAACCCTTCTCGAGATAACGCTCCATTCCGGGCGCAACCGAATTGTTCGGCGATTGTGCGAGGCGGTCGGACATCCCGTGATCGAGCTTCATCGCAAGAGTTTTGGACCGCTCTCGCTCGGTTCGCTTTCCTTGGGCGAAACCCGCGACCTCACTAAAGTGGAGGTGGGGCACGTGCTCGCGCTCGCCCGAGAACCCCATGACGAGGAGGCGTCCGATGGTTGACGCTCGTGTCACTGGTCCGGTTCGAATTGTCGGCACCGGTCTGCTCGGAACGTCGATCGGGCTGGTGCTTCGACGTCACGGCGTCGACGTCTCTCTGGTGGACACGTCGTCGACCGCGGTGGCCTTGGCCACACAGTACGGCGCTGGTAGTCCGGCAACCGATTCCGATTCACCAGCACTCATTGTTGTCGCTGTCCCGCCCGACGCGGTTGCGGACGTTGTTGCGCGCGAGCTGTCCGCCTTCCCCGACGCAATCGTCACCGATGTCGCGAGCGTCAAGGGCTCAATTCTCGGCGACTTGGTGTCGCGCGGTATCGATTTGTCTCGATACGTCGGGTCACACCCGATGGCGGGACGTGAACGTGGCGGTGCGGTTGCGGCGCGTGCCGACATCTTCACCGGGCGATCCTGGGTGGTGTGCACCCGCCGTGATGCGACCAATTCTGCACTAAACCTGGTGTCCGATCTGGCCATCGATTGCGGTGCAAACCTGGTTGAGATGTCGACCGAAGACCACGATTCAGCTGTTGCGCTCGTGAGCCACGTTCCCCAAATCGTTGCCTCGGCGGTCGCGTCGAGCCTGATTGGCGCCTCCGACTCCGCGGTGGGACTCGCGGGCGGCGGGCTTCGTGACGTCACCCGAATTGCGGCGAGTGAACCCAACCTGTGGCTACAAATCCTCAGTTCGAACTCCACCGACGTGACCGCGGTGTTGGCGGGAGTGCATGAACGAATTGGGGCCGTGTTGGAGGCACTTCGCGGCGATGCTCCGGCCGTAACCCTCGCCGAATTGTTGACCGCGGGAAACACGGGTGTTGCCCGGATTCCAGGTAAACACGGACGAAGCGCTCATTTCGCCCACATCCTTGTCGTGATCGATGATCGGCCCGGTCAGCTGGCCCAGTTGCTCGTGGACATCGGCGACCTGGGGATTAACATGGAAGACCTGCGGCTCGAGCACTCGCCGGGTTCCGCAATCGGGTTCGCCGAGGTTTCGGTACTTGCCTCCGCCGAAGCTACTCTCGTTCGCGAGCTGGAAGTTCGCGGGTGGCGAATCGCGGGCGAGGGTCAGTGAACATCGTCGCCATCGACGGACCGGCCGGTAGCGGGAAGTCGAGTGTCGCACGGGCGGTCGCCGCGCACCTGGGATTCGGGTTCCTTGACACCGGTGCCGCCTACCGCGCATTGACGTGGTGGGCGCTCGATCACGAAATCGACCTGTCCGACGAGGACGCCATCGCGGGGCTTCTCGGGACGTTCAACTTTTCGGTTTCGCTCGATCCGGGCCTCGAATGGTTTGCGGTGGGGGATGTCGATGTCAGCGAGGTGATTCGCGAGCCGCGTATCAGCCTCGCCGTCAGCGCGGTCGCGCAAAACCTGCGCGTACGGGAATGGATGAAGAATTCCGCTCGCGACTTAGCCACACACTCGAGCTTTCCCGGGGTTGTTGCCGAGGGCCGGGACA
>JBIIFF010000050.1:0-9582 GCA_044237445.1 Microbacteriaceae bacterium
AGAGTGCCCCAGCGCTGGGCCGTTTTCGGGTCTTCGAATCAATTTGTTGATGGCACCGTCAAACCAAACGCTGTGGAAAAATGGCGACTAGTAATCGAACGCGGTCGTGTACCCGTTCATCGCGGGTTGGCCTCCGAGGTGGGCGTAAAGAACGCTGCTGCCGTCGGGAAAGTACCCCTCGCGTACGAGGTCGATCATCGCCGCCATCGACTTACCCTCGTAGACCGGGTCCGTGATCATCCCATCCATCCGAGCCGCGAGTTCGATGGCCTCAATCGTGCGCGGGCCGGCAATTCCGTAGATACCGTCGTGCCAACGGTCGAAAAGAACGATTTCGTCGTCACGGACTTCGCGTCCAAGATTGATGCCGGCCGCCGTGCGCCGAGCGATGCGCGCGATTTGGTCATGCGTCTTCTCGACCGTCGCCGACGCGTCGATTCCCAGGACGGTGTGAGCGCGATCGGAATGTGCGAAACCGGCGATCATCCCACCCTGAGTCGATCCCGTCACCGAACACACGATGACGTTGTCGAAGGTGACGCCGAGCTCTTTTTCTTGGTCTTCCACTTCGAAGGCCCACCCCGCGAAACCGTGACCCCCGAGCTCGTGGTCGGATGCACCGGCGGGGATTGCATAGGGCTTGCCGCCTCGAGCCTCAACCGAGGCGATGGCGTCTTCCCAGGACTTGCGGAACCCGATGTCGAACCCTGCCGCGTCCAGGCGAACGTCGGCGCCGAGGATCCGGCTCAGCAGGATGTTCCCCGTCTTTTCATAGTTGACCTCGTCCCAATCGACCCAGTGCTCCTGGACCAGCACCGCACGCAGACCCATTTTCGCGGCGACCGCGGCCACTTGTCGGGTGTGATTCGACTGGACGCCGCCAATCGACACGAGCGTGTCACACCCCTGGTTGATTGCGTCCGCGACGAGGTATTCCAACTTTCGGGTCTTGTTGCCACCGAAGGCGATACCGGAATTGACGTCTTCGCGTTTCGCCCACAATTCGACTTTTCCGCCGAGGTGTTCGGTCAGACGATCCAATCGGTGAATCGGGGACGGCCCGAATCGGAAGTTGAGCCGTGGGGTGTTCTCCAGCGCGATACGTGTCATGTCACAGTGTCCTCTGTTCGGGGGCGGTCACCCCATTATTCCGCGACACGGTGGAGGTCGGCTAACGATTCACCGGATTCATCGCGATCAGCAGTACGGCCGCCCAATGGCACAGGAACGCAACAACGGTCAGGACATGGAAAATCTCGTGGAATCCGAACACCCCAGGAACGGGGTTCGGTTTCTTCAGCCCGTAGATGACAGCGCCGACCGAATAGGCGAGACCGCCGACGATCACGAGAATCGTCATGGGAACATTGACCGCGAATAATTGGGGCATGTACCAGACGCTCGCCCAGCCGAGAGCGAGATAGAGCGGAACGTACAACCACCGCGGAGCCCCTAACCAGAAGACGCGGAAAACGATTCCGAGCCCGGCTCCAATCCACACCGCGATCAGCAACCACAGGCCGTCAGACCAGGGAAGTGCCGAAAAGCCGAGCGGTGTGTACGTTCCCGCGATGAGGACGAAAATGTTGGCGTGATCGAGTCGCTTGAGGACTGCGCGGGCCCTCGGCGACCACTCGATTCGGTGGTACGACGCTGATGTGCCGAACATCAAGAGCGACGAAATCGCAAACGCGACGCTCGACCACGTTGCGGCGGGCCCGTCGGCGAGAGCGACGAGAACCAGACCAAGGAAGGCAACAATCGGAAGTGCCCCCAGGTGGAACCAGCCGCGCAACAGAGGCTTGACTTCAAGTTCACTCGACGCGAATGAGGGCGAGGTGTCCCCTGAACCCTTTTTCACCGTGGCGCCCATTTCTCCACCCTAGTCACCGCGCCGAACTCCCAACCGACCCTCCACGCGATTAGTCTGATGGGTACGCTCACAGGCGTGACCGAGCAATCCTGAACGATAGGACGAGGACGACGATGTCCACCACCACGATTGACAGCCTTCTGCACGAGAACCGCCGTTTCCCGCCGACAGCCGAGTTTGTGGCGAACGCCATCGCCAAACCAAACATCTACGACGCTGCCGCCGCGAATCGGCTCGAGTTCTGGGCCGACCAGGCGCGTGCCCTGCATTGGCACACGCCGTTTACCGAGACCCTTGACTGGTCGGGAGCCCCCGTTGCGAAGTGGTTCGCGGACGGTGAAATCAACGTCGCCTACAACTGTCTCGACCGTCACGTCGAAGCCGGCCTCGGCGACCGTGTTGCCATCCAGTTCGAGGGCGAGCCGGGCGACTCACGCTCCATCACCTACCGTGAGTTGACCGACGAGGTTCGCAAGGCCGCCAACCTGCTCGCCACCCTCGGTGTTGGTCAGGGCGATCGCGTCGCGATTTACATGCCGATGATCCCCGAAGCAATCGTGGCGATGCTCGCTTGTGCCCGCGTCGGGGCAATCCATTCGGTGGTCTTCGGCGGGTTCGCCGCGGAAAGCCTTCGCGCTCGAATTGAGGATGCCGAAGCCAAACTGGTCATCACCGCTGACGGTGGTTTCCGAAAGGGCGCGGTCTTCAACCTGAAAGACGCGGTCGATGAGGCGGTGGCGTCCACACCGACCATCGAAAAGGTTCTCGTGGTCAAGCGCGGCGGGAACGACGTCGCGTGGGTGGACGGTCGGGACCTGTGGTGGCACGACCAGATGGCGTTGATGTCGGATGACCACGTCGCGCGCGCGTTTCCCGCCGAGAACCCGCTCTTCATTTTGTACACCTCGGGCACGACAGGAAAGCCGAAGGGAATCCTGCACACGAGCGGCGGCTATTTGACCCAAGCGGCGTTCACTCACCGCAACGTGTTCGACCTCCACCCCGAGACGGATGTCTATTGGTGCACCGCCGACATCGGGTGGGTCACCGGCCATTCGTATGTGGTCTACGGACCTCTCGCCAACGGCGCAACCCAGGTGATTTACGAGGGCACCACGGACTTCCCCAAACCGGGACGTTGGTGGGACATCATCGAAAAGTACCGCGTGTCGATTTTGTACACGGCCCCGACGGCCATCCGGTCGTTCATGAAAGCGGGTCGCGAAATTCCCGACGCCCGCGACCTGTCGTCGCTGCGAGTCTTGGGCTCCGTCGGTGAACCCATCAACCCCGAAGCGTGGATGTGGTACCGCGAGGTGATCGGCGGAAACAACTGTCCGATCGTCGACACCTGGTGGCAGACCGAGACGGGAGCCATCATGATTTCCGCTCTTCCAGGAATCACCACGACTAAGCCCGGCAGTGCGCAGGTAGCTATCCCGGGGATTTCGGTCGACGTGCTCGACGACAACGGAGTTCCGGTCGGGTCGGACGCCGGCGGGCTTCTCGTCATCACGGAACCGTGGCCGTCGATGCTGCGCGGCATCTGGAAGGACCCGGAGCGCTTCGCCGAGACGTACTGGTCGACGTTCGCGGGCAAGTATTTCGCGGGCGACGGCGCTCACCGCGATGCCGACAACGACGTGTGGCTTCTCGGACGAATCGATGACGTCATGAAAGTGTCCGGTCATCGTCTGTCCACCATGGAAATTGAGTCCGCACTGGTGTCACACCACGCGGTCGCCGAATCGGCGGTTGTCGGTGCCGCTGACAACGTCACTGGCGAGGCCGTCGTGGCATTCGTAGTTCTCACGCGTCAGGCGCAATCGTCCCCGAATTCTGGGGATCACATCAGCGAACTCAAGGCCCACGTCGTGAAAGAAATCGGGGCGATTGCCCGGCCGCGCGACATCTACCTGGTCGACGACCTTCCCAAGACTCGATCGGGGAAAATCATGCGCCGCCTCTTGCGAGACATCGCCGAGGGTCGCGAAATTGGTGACACCACCACACTGCTGGACACATCGGTTGTCCGCGTAATCGACGATCAAGTGAACTGACGTACGACCGATCGGAAATAGCCGTCATCCGGACGTGCGGAAAAACCCCTGTGCCATGCTCGCGACCGCTGGAATGACCGTGAGGGTGATGAACGCGGGGAACAGACACAAACCCAACGGAACCAGGAGTTTCCCCGGTAGTTCCTCGATGTGACCGCGGACGTCGAAACGGGCCGCGCGACGAAGTTCGGCGGCGCGGTGTCGCAGAAGGTTCGCCACGGGAGTCCCCGTGTTTCGCCCGATTTCTCGAATGGTGCACACGTCGTCCCATTCGTGGACGACGCCCCACCGCCGCGCACAGCGCGCGACGAGTTCGGTCGCGTCCGGAGTGAGTCCGGTCACACTCAACACCTCCGCCACGCAATCGACGAGAATCCCGGTTTCGAGCGCGGGTGTGGCAACGCGGCCGCGCAGCGTCGCCATCCATCGCCACCCCGCGAGTGTCGCACCCACACCCAGAACCAAACACACCCACCCTGCCGGCTTGGTGAGAAGGAACCCGATTGCGTCGACCCCGAACAACGCCGATGCCAGCGCGGTGGCGATCGGCAACGCCGACAACACGACAGCGGAATGGCGGGCCGCTGTCGCGGCAATGGTCGTTTCGCGTCGAAGCCCCTCGTTCTCGTCTAGTGCATCAGCAACCAGCAACAGCAATCGCGATTGCGGTGCTCCCGTTTCACGGGCGACTTCTACAATGTCCACAACCATGGCAGATTGCGGCGCATCCATCGGCGGTGAAATCCCCGACTGCAACCCGACGGCCAGTTGACGGAGTTCTCGTGCATTCACGATTCGACCACGACGGCATCCCCCGTGCGTCGAAATCGGCCGATCCGCACTCGGTGACCGTCATCGGTGCGTTCACACAACAGGACGTGCGAAAAGGCGACAGTGACCAGCCGTGCGATTGTGGTGGAGTCGACCCCCGCCATCATCCCCAGGGCGATCACACGGTCGGGGACCTCGTCGAGGGACTTGGCGTGAATGGTCGACAACCCCCGATGGCCGGACGTGAGCGCCAACAACAGGTCGACGATCTCCGCACCGCGAACTTCGCCCACGACAATTCGATCGGGACTCATGCGCAGTGCTTCCCGCACCAGTTCGCTCATCGTCACCGCTCCCGCGCCTTCGGCGTTCGGTGGCCGTGTGGTCATGGACACGGAGTGCGGGTGGCGAATAGACAGTTCGGGGATGTCTTCGATCACCACCACTCGTTCGTTTGGCGGAACCCGCGAGAGCAATATCTCGGTGACGGTGGTTTTCCCGCTCCCTGTTGCGCCCGCGACGAGGACGGAACGACCGCCGAGCGAATCCCACAGGTCATCGTCATCGACGACAAAGTCAAATTCACGCAGAGGCGCGGCCCGCGGAAATCGCAACGAAATCAGGGCTGACCCGCGGGAAATCGGGGGCAACACAACGTGCGCTCGAATATTGCCCGCGAGCGCCGAGTCCCCGGTGGGTTTGGCATCGTCGACTCGCCCACCGGTCAACTCAACGAGACCCACCCCGATTCTGCGTGCCTCACGCGGCTCGAGACGAATGCCCGAGTCATCGAAACCCGCTGTTCGGCGCACCCACACCACTCCGTGGCCGTCCACGCACAGATCCCGCACTTCGGCATCGACAACAGCGCCGAGAGCGCCGAGTGCGGCGTGAAGAGTTGGGCTCACCCTCGCATGGTGACGCCTTGCACCTCGCTGCACCGCAACATCAGTCAGCGCGGTGCATAACTAAGTGTTCCCACCGGATGGGGAGAAACACGTTTCGAGGTTTTAGGCGAACTCGACGATGAGTTCGAGTTCGACCGGTGCGTCGAGCGGCAATACCGCAACACCGACAGCGCTCCTCGCGTGTCGTCCCGCATCGCCAAAAATTTCCACGAGAACGTCGCTCGCGCCATTCGCGACAACGGGTTGCCCCGTGAAGTCGGGCTCGGATGCCACGAAGACGACGAGTTTCACGATGCGGGTGATGCGATCGACCGACCCAATGGCGGTTTCGATGGCGGCGAGCGCGTTCAACACCGCGGTTCGGGCGTAGCCCTGCGCAGCGTCGGCCGACACGGTCGAACCGACTTTGCCCGTCGCCGGCAACACGCCGTTGGTAAACGGTAATTGACCCGCGGTGAACACGAGGTTGCCTGTCACCATCGCAGGCAGGTACGACGCGACGGGCTTCGCCACCTCTGGAATGACGATGCCTAATTCGGCGAGTCGATCTGTCGCGCTCATGACCACGAGCCTAGGCGGTGAGAGGACGTTTGAAGTAGGCCACGAGCCCGCCCTCCGACCCCGACAGAATCGTGACGAGTTCCCAGCCCTCGTCCCCCCACGTGTTGAGGATTTGGGTCGGGTTGTGAATCAAAAGCGGTGTGGTCGCATATTCCCACTGCATCACGGCGGCTCCGTTTCGGAAATTCTCAGGTGGACTGGGTAATCTTGATTCTATGTCCAACCCGTTATCGCGATTCACAACTGTTCTTGGCTCCTGGGTCGGTCTCGGAATTGTCGGTCTCATCTCTGGCCTGCTGGTCACCGTCATGTTGACACCCGTCATCGCGGTCACGGGAATCACCATCAAAAACACGCTGTCGGTTTTCGACGCGCTACCCGACTTCATCGAGATCGGTCGGCAAGCGCAAAAGAACGAGATTTACGTCCAAAAGACGAGCGACAAAGACGACGGGTACGTCCAAATTGCGGACGTGTACTGGCAGGACCGTGAAGAAATCCCGATCAGCCAAATGTCCCAGTTTCTGCTGGACGCAGCCGTCGACGGTGAAGACCGCCGGTTCTATGAACACCAGGGGGTTGACCTCCCAGGAATCATCCGTGCTGGTCTCGGCAACTTCCTCGCCGGGGGGATTACCTCGGGTGCATCGACACTGACGATGCAGGTCATCAAAAACATTTACGTTCAGCGCGCCGAAGCGCTACCTACCGAAGAAGAGCGCCTGGCCGCTTACGCCGAGGCAACCGCGACGAGCATCGAGCGGAAGCTCAAAGAAATCAAGTTGGCAATCGGATTGGAAAAACGCTTCACGAAAGAAGAGATCCTCGAGTCCTATCTGAACATTTCAGCTTTCGGTGGAAACACCTACGGAGTCGAGGCAGCAGCGAAACGATATTTCGGTGTGAGCGCGGCAGACGTGACGGTGTCGCAAGCCGCGTCTCTCCTGGCGATTGTCCAGTACCCGGTTCAACGCAACCTGGCAAAACCCGAGAACTACGCCGCAAACCAAGTGCGCCGCGACTTCATTCTTCAACAAATGCTTGCCGCCCAAAACATCACTCAGGCTCAGTACGACGAAGCGGTGGCGATCCCCGTCGATGAAAACTTTGTCAACCTTCAAACCCCGTCGAGTGGTTGCATCGCCGGCGACAAGTACACCAAATTCTTTTGCGATTACGTCGTGAAGAACATCGCGAACTTCGAAGCGCTCGGGACCACAAAGGACGAACGCATCACCAACTGGTACATCGGCGGGTACAAGTTGTACACGACACTCGACTACGCGCTGCAGAAGGTCGCCCAGAAACAAGCGTGGCGCGTCCCGAAGTCCTCCCCGCTCGCAAAGATCGGGGCGGTCACCAACTCGGTTGAAGTCGGAACCGGGCGAGTGCTCACGATGGCACAGAACAAACTGTTCAACGACACTCTTGAAGGCGGCGGTAAAGATGCCACCGCCGTCAACCTTTCGACCGACAGGGACTATGGCGGATCGAGCGGATTCCAAACCGGATCGACCTACAAAATCTTCGCGCTCATCGCCTGGCTAAAGTCGGGTCGTGGGCTCGGTGAACTGGTGAACGCCAGCGAGTTCGAGAAGAATCAGGCCAAGTTCCTTGACACGTGTGAAGACGGCGGCGGACCGTGGGGTGGTACCTGGAAGTTCAAAAACGACTCGACCGCCGCCAAAGCCGTCACGGTGATGGACGCGACCAGATACTCCATCAACTCCGCATTTGCGTCAATGGCCGAGCAGCTGGACCAGTGCGATATCCGCATGACTGCCGAATCCCTCGGGGTGCACCGAGCCGATGGAACGCGCGTGCAATCCAACCCCGCGGCCGTCCTCGGAACCAACGAACTCGCACCGCTCACGATGGCCAACGCGTGGGCGGGAATTGCCAACAACGGGAAATTCTGTGAGAGCGTCATTCTCGACCACGCCGTCGGACCAAACGGCGAAGATCTTCCGGGGCAAACCACCACTTGTAGTCAGGCGGTGGACCCCGACGTGGCTCACGCGACCATCCTCGCAATGAAGGGTGTGATGAACGGCGGCACGGGTGCCGCATCCAATCCGGGCGACGGAGTTCCCATGATTGGCAAGACGGGTACCACCGACAACTCGACCCAGACGTGGATTGTCGTCTCGACGTCACGTGTTGCAACGGCCACCTGGGTGGGAAACATCGTCGGAAAGTTCCCCATGCGCCAGTTCCCCAACGGAGCGATCTATCGTCACCAGATAACCTCCGCGCTGATGCGCGCCGCCGACCGCATGTATTCCGGAGAAACCGACTGGCCGGCTCCACCCTCACGACTGCTGCAGGGCAACGGCATCAAGGTACCCGCCGTTCAGGGCCTTAGCGTCGAAGAAGCGACGACCCTGTTGGTCGGGTTGGGACTCGAGGTCGTCGTGGGCCGAACCGAACCCTCCGCAAATGTCCCGATCGGGTTTGTCACGAGAACGTCACCGGGCACGGGACAGATTATGGCGGACGGAATGACCGTCAAGATATACACGTCGTCCGGTCCGGCGGGGCTGACAATGCCTGATTTCGTCAGCACGCTCACACTGGAAGCAGATGCGGTAGCGGCACTGACAGGGTACGGGGTGGCCAACGTGACCGTCACGTGTTCGCGAACGAACGATCCACTGGATCCCCGAATCGGACATGTCATCGGACAGTACCCGGCCGCGGGAACGGTACAACCGCTCACCGAGTACGTGCGCATCACGATTCTCAGGACGAGTTGTCCGTAGTGAGCATCCCCGCGGCGTTAGGCGGGTTTGTCTCGGTTGGAGCAGGGCTGTTCGCCTATGCCTCGTTGGTTGAGCGAAATATGTTCGGGGTTCGCCATGAGTCCATTGATGTTCTCGAACCGGGATCGGCGAGCATCCGGGTGTTGCACCTTTCCGACATTCACCTCGCACCCTGGCAACGCCGAAAGATCAACTGGATCCGTGGTCTCGCTGAGCACAAACCCGACCTCATCGTCGTCACTGGCGATTCTCTGGGACACCTCGGCGCGATACCAGAACTGGCGCGAGCCTTATCGGTTTTCACGGGGATACCGGGCGTGTTCGTCCACGGTTCGAATGACTATTTCGCGCCTCGAATGCCCAATCCGTTCACGTATCTGATCCGCCCGTCCAAACCAGACCAGGACGGCGAGAAGCTGGACACCGACGGACTTGATGCGGTCTATTCGGCCCTGGGCTGGCTTGACCTCAACAATGCGTCCGGTCGGCTGTCCGTGAATGGTTCATCGATTGTCTTCACGGGAACAGACGACCCACACCTCAACCTCGATCGATTGGATGTCGTCGCTCAATCTCTCGACGACGAACTCAGTGAACACCTTGACCCGGTCTCCGCCGTCGTGGGCGTCACGCACGCCCCATACCGC
>JBIIFF010000006.1:0-33602 GCA_044237445.1 Microbacteriaceae bacterium
TCGCGCGCGATCCACCCGCGATTCCGGTGACGCCCTTGCCGACAAGCGCGGGCGTGTTCGGCATCGATCGAACAACCGGGTTGGGAACAATCTTCTCCATCGTTGCCGTCGTGATTCCGGCCGCAATCGAAACAACCAGTGCGTCGGGCTCCAGTGCCCCGGCAATCTCGGCCAAAACATCGGCGACGGCAAACGGCTTCACCCCGATAACCACGATGGTGGCGCCGTCCACTGCCCAGCGGTTGGCGTGGGAGTCGCCATCGATCGATCGCGACTCAACACCGGGGCGAACGTTGTCACTCGACTTCGTGGTCACGCGAACACGAACGGTCGAGTCGGCGGCGCGGAGACCGTCGAGAATTGCCCCGTTCATCGAACCGGTGCCGAGAAACGCGAAGGATTCGCTCATGGTGCCAGCGTATTATGACAACCGACGCACCTGTCGTCATCGAAAGGACTAAACCGTGGATCTTCCTCCCGTCATTAACGAAGCCTTTGTGCTCGTCCACCTCGTCGGAATGGCCATCCTTGTCGGATCGTTCATTCTGAAGATGCGGGCCAAATCGGACTACCCGTTCACCCTGATGATCTGGGGTGCGTCGATTCAACTAGTCACCGGCACGATTCTTGTTGGCCTGACCTACATGTCCGGTGACGAACCCGACAACCTCAAGATCACCGTCAAATTGCTTCTCGCAGCCGGTTCTCTCGTCGCCGCAATTCTCGGAAGCAGCCGGCAGAAGAAGGGCGAGGCGAAACTTCAGCCGTTCTTCCACGCTGCGGGAGGTTTGGCGTTCATCTCGCTCATCATCGCCGTTCTCTGGGACGCAGAACTATACGTCTAATCGGCTCAGCGCAGTCGACCGAAAAATTCGGTCAATAGGGCCGAACACTCGTCGGCGCGAACACCGCCAACAACCTCGCCGACTCGAGCCGGGAGCGTGCGGGTTCGCAGGACGTCGAGGACGCTGCCCGCGGCGCCCGCCTTGTCGTCCCACGCACCGAACACAACTCGGGAAATCCGCGCGTTGAGAATTGCGCCAGCGCACATGGCGCACGGTTCGAGCGTCACGACCAGGGTGTGGTCGGACAGGTTCCACGAGCCGTGAGCGTGCGCTGCGTCGCGAAGTGCCACGATTTCAGCGTGTGCCGTCGGGTCCCCCGTCAACTCACGCTCGTTGCGACCGCGGCCGACAATCTGCCCGGTTGAATCGAGTACGACGGCGCCGACCGGCACGTCGTCGTACGTGAGGGCTGTGCGCGCGAGGCGCAACGCCTCGTCCATTGCGACAGTGTCCTCGGTCATTCGCGCTCCGTTCGATAGATTGAGCCTATGCGAGTCATAGTTGCTGAACACCCCCTCGTCACCCACAAACTGACGATACTGCGGGACAAGACCACCCCGTCCCCTATTTTCCGAACCCTCGTGGACGAACTGATGACGCTCCTGGCGTATGAGGCGACCCGCGATGTGCGCGTTGTCGCCCATCAGATCGAGACCCCCGTTGCACCGACAGAGGGCGTGATCCTTGCCGAACCGGGACCGCTTATCGTGCCCATTCTGCGCGCGGGATTGGGCATGTTGGACGGGCTCCTGCGATTGCTACCCAGTGCCGAAACGGGTTTCTTGGGCATGGTGCGCGACGAGACGACGCTTCAGCCTTCTGTCTACGCCGAACGCCTTCCAGCCGATCTCACCGACCGGCAGTGTTACGTGCTCGATCCGATGCTCGCAACCGGCGGTTCTCTCATCGCCGCGATCGAATTCTTGTTCGAGCGTGGTGCGACGGACGTGACGGCGGTGTGCTTGCTCGGGTCGCCCGAAGGGCTTGCCGCGGTGAAAACAGCGGTCGGCTCGCGGAACGTGACCCTGGTGCTCGGCGCACTCGACGAGCGACTCAACGAGCACGGCTACATCGTGCCGGGGCTGGGCGATGCGGGCGACCGCCTCTACGGCGTCGTTGGCTAGACGGTAAAATATCGGGATGGCCGAAAGTCCCGACAATCCCGCGAACATCCGCGGTTTTGCGGTGTACGTCGGAGTGGACGAAGCCGGCGCTGTCGCAGCGGGAACCACCATCGCGGAAATCGTCGACTCAGTTCGTAACGCAGTCACCGACGCGGTCCCTGATGCCGAATCGCACGTCGCCGTGGCTTACGCCCCCGCCACGCAGCGCGGCAAAAACCTCGACATCGTGCGGCTCGCGCTGCGCGAACCGCGTGCCGTGGCCGAATTGCTCCCACCCAAGCCACCCACTGTCGTCACGGGAGTCCTTATCGACCTGTCTCGCAAACGGGTGGTGATCAACGGTGAGACACCCCCGCTCACCTACAAAGAGTTCGAACTGTTGCAGCACCTCGTACTTCGCGAGGGCGTGACGGTCGATCGAGCCGCCATCATCGACACGCTGTGGGCGGCCAGCGACGTGGACCGACCGAACACGCGCACCATCGATGTTCACGTGCGGCGACTGCGTTCCAAAATCGAACCGTTCGACAGTGTCGTTCGCACCGTGCGCGGCATTGGTTACCGTTTCGATCGTCACGCCGATGTCACCATCGAGTTCGGCACCGGCCGTTCGCCCGATATCTTCTAAGGACCCCATGACTATTTCCCTGGTGTGGCTGCGCGACGACCTCCGCCTCGCGGACAACCCCGCTCTCGTCGCGGCGTTGTCGTCGGGTGACCAAATCGCAGTCCTGTATGTGCTCGACGACGAATCGCCGGAGGTTAGGCCCATCGGTGCGGCCTCGCGCTGGTGGTTGCACCACTCGCTCACCGAACTTCAGCGGGAGGTCGACGCACTCGGCGGAACGCTCATTCTCCGCCGCGGAGCGGCTCGCGAGGTAGTGCCGGCCGTTGTTCGCGAGGTCGGCGCGACGAGCGTCCACTGGAACCGCCGTTACGGGGCGGCCCGTGAAATCGACGTCGAACTGAAGCAATCGCTACCCGACGCGCACAGTCACACTGGTTCGCTGCTGCACGACCCGTGGCGGGTCACCACCGGTTCGGGGACGCCGTTCAAAGTGTTCACGCCGTTCTGGAAATCGATCCTCGCCGGTCCCGAGCCGCGCCTCCCGTTCCCGTCCCCTTCGTCGATCCCGGGGGTGGCCGCACCATCCGACGACCTCGATTCCTGGGGGCTCCTCCCCACGCGATCGTGGGCGAGCGAGTTCACCAGCGTGTGGACTCCGGGTGAAACGGGAGCCCAGACTCGTCTCGCTCGATTCCTCGAGAAGGGCTTGGCGCTCTATCACCGACGGGACGAGCCGGGAATTGAATCGACCAGTGGGCTGAGCCCGCACCTGCGCTTCGGGGAAATCAGTCCGTACCAGGTGTGGCACGCCGTCGAACGCGTGGTGACCCCTGCCACCCGAGCGAACGCGAGCCGGTTCCTCAGCGAGATCGGGTGGCGCGAGTTTTCGTATCACCAACTGTTCTTCAACACCGACTTCCACACCCGTAACCTGCGAACCGAATTCGACGATTTCCCGTGGGAACAACCCGACCCATCGCACCTGCGCGCCTGGAAGAGGGGGACGACCGGTATTTCGCTGGTGGACGCCGGAATGCGCGAGTTATGGCGTGTCGGTGTGATGCACAACCGGGTGCGCATGGTCGCCGCGAGTTTCCTCATCAAAAACCTCGGAATCGATTGGCGGATTGGTGAAGCGTGGTTTTGGAACACGCTCGTCGACGCCGACGAAGCGAGCAACCCGGCGTCGTGGCAGTGGGTGGCCGGCAGTGGCTACGACGCCGCACCGTACTTTCGCGTCTTTAATCCCGAACTGCAGGCCGCGAAGTTCGACCCGGACAGCGTCTATCGCTCGCGCTGGATCGAGGAATACAACACCCCGCTCTACCCAGAGCCGATCATTAGCCTTTCGGACACCCGCGCTCGCGCGCTCGCGGATTACGCGACTATGCGGGGCGAGCGCCCACCGACGTAAGGCCGACCCGCGCGACTCGTGACGCATCCTTCGCCGCCGCCACGGGATCAAGACCTCGCGCAAGGGCTGCGAGCAAACCGGCGTTGAACGAATCGCCCGCGCCGGTTGGGTCGACCACGTCAATCGGCTCGACCTGGATGCGCACGAGGTCCTCGCCCGCGGCACCCACGATGACACCGTCACGCCCACAGGTCGTGACGACGAGGGGAAAAAGGGTGGTCAAGAACCGAGTTGCCTCGTCGACATCGGCCATCCCCGCGAGCAAACAGGCTTCGTCTTCGTTGGGCCGAAGGATGTGCACCCCCGCGCACAACCGCAGAAACTCTGCGACACCGAAGTCGCTGATGAAACCCGCCGAGGCCGGGTCGACGCTGACGGTGACGCCGTGAGCGATAGCCCGACTGATCAGTGCGATGACCGAATCACGCTTGGGCTCGTCGATTATCACGTGCCCCGTGAAATGAAGAAACTGAGCGACCGCGATGAGATCCTGCGGCACGGAATTGAGGTCGAAAACGACGTTCGCTCCGCGGTCTGTGAGCATCGTCCGGTCGTCACCTTCGACGATGATGACAATCGTCCCGGTCGGACGTTCGTCGTCGCTCACCAGGTGGGCTTTGACGCCGAACCGCTCGAGTTCCCGAGTGTGACGGTCGTTGTCGGCCGCACCAACCTGACCGAAGAAGTGGACGTCCGCTCCGATGTGTCCAAGCCAGGCCGCCGTGTTGGCCGACGAACCGCCGGGGTGCCGTTCGATGAATGCCGGGGTGTCGGTGTCCTGACGAATCGCGTGCCTCGGTCGCACGATGATGTCGTCGATGACGTCGCCCACGACAACGATGGTCCCGAGAACGGTCATGCGCTCAGTCGGCTCCACGCGATAGCAATGTCACCCGCGACCCGAATGTTGTTTCGAGCGAGGTCGAGGTTGACTTCGAGACTGCGCCCACCCGACGCCTCAACGATGAACCCGAGCAGGAACGGCGTGACCGCATTTCCGCGAATCCCGGCCTTGTCGGCGGCGAGAAACGCCTCGGACAGAACCCGATCGTGTTCAGCAGGTTCCCACTGTTGATCCTGCGGAACCGGGTTGGCGACCACGATTCCCTGGCCATGACCCGTGTCGTCGTGGGCCTTCATGACCGCGGCAACCTCCTCGGCATCCGCCACCGACCAGTCGAGCGTGAAACCGCTGTCGGACAGCCAGAAGGCGGGGAACGCGGTGGTGCCGAATCCGACGACCGGAACCGACAGAGCTTCGAGGCGTTCGAGGGTCGCCGAGATGTCCAAAACGGACTTGACTCCGGCGGACACCACCGTGATGTTGGTGACCGCGAGGGTAAACAGGTCGGCGGATTCGTCAAAGCTTTCGCTCGCTCCGCGGTGCACCCCGCCCAAACCGCCGGTCGCAAACACTCGAATTCCGGCCTGCGCCGCGATGTGGGCGGTGGCGGCAACCGTGGTGGCTCCGCTCGCACCCTTGGCCAAAAGGATGGGAAGATCTCGAACACTGGCCTTGGCGATGTCGACGTCGGCGATTGTCGTGAGCCCCTCGGCATCGAGCCCGACGGTAGGGATTCCATCAATCACCGCGATGGTTGCGGGAACCACGCCCTTGTCACGCAAGATCTGTTCGAACTCGAGTGCCGCCTCGCGGTTGCGGGGACGAGGAAGACCGTGTGAAATGATGGTCGATTCGAGAGCGACGACCGGCCGATTATCCGCGAGGGCGAGGGCGACTTCGGGTGAAATATTGAGCGTGGGCACCCTGCGACGATACCGCACGCTCTACTATCGAATTGTGCCTAGTGACATCACTTCCGACCTTGCCCTCCGCCGCAGCAAAGGCGGCTTGCCCGCTCTGTGCCTCGTGACGGGAGCGACCGGCTACATCGGCGGACGGCTCGTCCGGGAATTGCTCGCCCACGGCTATCGCGTCCGTGTCATGGCACGCCACGCCGAGCGCTTGCGCTTCCATCCCTGGATTGACAAGGTCGAGGTCGTCGATGGTGACGCTACAAACCGCGACGACCTCGCGCGGGCGGTCGCCGGCGTTGACGTCGCGTATTACCTGTTGCACGCGCTCATGTCCCCCCAGAACTTCGAGGACGAAGAACGGCTCGTCGCGACGTTGTTTTCTGAAGAATGCCTCGCGGCGGGCGTCTCGCGAATCGTGTACCTCGGCGGAATGGCCGACGCCGACTCGACCCTGTCCCCGCACCTCCAATCACGCGCCGACACGGGTGACATTCTGCAGAACAGCGGTGTCCCGACCATCGAATTGCGCGCGGGAGTCGTCATCGGTTCGGGTTCCGCGTCATTCGAAATGCTGCGCTATCTGACCGAGCGCCTTCCGATTATGACCGTCCCCAAATGGGTGAATTCGCGCATCCAGCCGATCGCGGTCCGAGATGTTCTTCGATACCTCGTCGGCGCCGCATCGCTTCCGGATTCCGTTTCGGGTGACTACGACATCGGTGGACCCGACGTATTCACGTATCGCGAGATGATGGAGCATTACGCGGCGGCGGCGGGGCTCCGCCCGCGAATCATCATTCCCGTTCCCGTTCTCACGCCGAGACTGTCGAGCGGCTGGGTCGGGCTCGTGACCCCCGTGCCGTACACACTCGCCCGCAGGCTCGTCGCTAGCTTGAAGAACGAGGTCGTCGCTCGGAATGATGACATTCGGCGCTTGATTCCTGATCCGCCGGCCGGTCTCACCACATTCGACCGTGCGGTGAACCTGGCGTTGTCGAAAATCAAGGACGCACACGTCGACACCCGCTGGTCCGATGCGTCCCTTCCTGGCGCGCCCTCAGAACCCCTGCCAACCGACCCCAAATGGGCCGGTGGCACGCTGTATCAAGACATTCGTATCGCCCAGAGCACCGACTCGGTTGACGAGGTGTGGAAGCGAATCGAGTCAATCGGTGGGGATAACGGCTATTCCACGGCCAGTTGGGCGTGGGAAGCCCGCGGGCTGCTGGATCGCCTTGTCGGCGGACCCGGACTTCGCCGTGGGCGTCGCGACCCGAACCACTTGGTCGAAGGCGAGGCGCTCGATTTCTGGCGCGTCGAGTCTCTTCGCCCGCCGCACGTCTTGCGCCTCCGCGCCGAGATGCGCAACCCCGGCTTGGCTTGGCTGGAATTCACGGTTGAGGCCGCGGGCACTGGCGCGAAGGTCACGCAACGCGCCTTTTTCGCACCGCGCGGGCTCGCCGGACACGCCTACTGGTGGGCCGTGTGGCCGATGCACGGATTGGTGTTCCCGTCGATGGTGAACTCCGTGGCGCGTGGACGAAAAAACAAACGTTCGTGAATCGGGCTCCGAGTGCCGACGGCCGACTTGCCATCCTCGCGCTGTTCGCTGTAACCGCCGCTTGGGGTGCGTCGTTCGTCCTGATGAAGCCGGCGATTGAACGCCAACCCGTCCCCGATTTCCTGGCGACGCGATTCCTCATCGCGACAATCATTCTGATTCTGATCCGCCCGCGGGTTCTTCAGTCAATCTCGCCGCGCGTGTGGTGGACCGGCGGAATCGCTGGCGTGGTGCTCGCATTCGGTTATGTCGCCCAAACAATCGGGTTGTACTTTGCAACGGCAGCCATCACCGGTTTTCTCACCGGACTGTACGTCGTCGCGACGCCGCTCCTTGCCTGGTTGATGTTTCGGCAACGACTGAACGGCAAAGTCGTGATTGCCGCAATCCTCGGATTGACGGGGCTCGGCGTCATTTCCCTCAATTCGTTCGGAATCGGCATCGGCGAGGTCTGGATCATCATCGGCGCGCTGTTTTTCGCGCTGCACATCGTTGTCCTCGGTCGGTGGGCGCCCGGCGCCGATGCTTACGCTCTCACCGTGGTGCAGCTGATCTTCGTTACCATCGTGACCGTCATCCTGACGTTCGCGGACGGTGACGGCTATGTCGCTCCGCCGGACACCGACGTGTGGATTGCCGTCCTGATAACTGCGGTGTTCGCTACCGCGCTGGCGTTCCTGCTGCAAACCTGGGCACAATCCAAGCTGGATTCATCGCGCACCGCCATCATCCTGACCGCCGAAGTACCGTGGGCCGCGGGCCTCGCGGTTGCGGTCGGTCAAGAAACCCTGGCGGTCAGAACCATCATCGGCGGGTCGATCATGATTCTGGCGATGCTCATCGCCGAATGGCCCAGCCGCCGAAAACCCGCCAAGGGCGAAATCGTGCCGATACACCCGCTCGGGCACTTCGAGTAAACCCGTCGGGCCCTGTTTAGCCCGTCACTCCGTACCGCTGTTTCCACGCGAGGATGCGCGTCACCTTGGCGATCAAATCATCCCGCGACAATTCGTCGGGGGACCGTCGAGACATGACTCGGTCGATGAGGTTGGGAGGACCACTGCACATCAACGCGACATCGACCCCCGCGGCGAGTGATTGAAGAACTGCCTCGGGGGTTTTGTGCTTGACACCCACCAAAGAGGCTTCCATTGACAATGAGTCGGTGATGATGAGTCCGTCCGGCCCGATCTGTTCTCGAAGAACCGCGAGTGCCTGCGGGGAACGGCTGGCGGGGACGCCCCTTTCCGTCAATCCTCGTGATTCGAGGTGTCCGACCATGACCGCGGTGAAGCCTGCGTCGATTGCGCGGTCGAACGGGACGAGATCGGACTTCAGAAGTTTGCTGAAGGGAGGGATGATTCCCGGTGCCCGGTGCGTGTCTGTGGCGCGACCGTGACCAGGCCAGTGCTTGACCACGGGGGCAACGCCTGCCGCGTCGAGGCCCGAGGCCCAGGCAATCGCCGAGCGCGCGGCTCCTGCAGGATTTGATGAAAAGGCACGAGATTGATCACTAATGAAGTGCCCGTCGATGTCGAGGTCCGCGACGGGCGAAAATGCCATGTCAACACCGAGTTGCTTCATAGCTTTTCCATATTTCGTCGCGGTCTTCGTCACCTCGGCGTCGGTCCACCTGCCCATGACCACCGCCGAGCGAAGTGGATAAATCACTCCTGCCAAACGTTGAACCGCTCCGCCTTCTTCATCACTCGCGATGAGAGGAGGGACTTTGCCGTCCGCCAGCCCCGTTAGCTTGGAAATTTGTTGTTTGAGGTTCGCGGGTGCGACACCACCGAGAAACACGACCCCGCCAATTCCCCGCCGAACCGACCACGACGCCTCGGCGATGTTGGACACGGGAACACATTCGAAAATTGTTTGGGCGACGAGTTGCCGGTCGGTCCACGTAGTGGGGTCGGTTGGGTTGTAGGGGCGGGTCGTTTCGACCGAGGGGATTGCAGCCGGTTCCATGGTGGGAGTTGGGGTGACCACCACATCAGGGATCATCGGGTCAACGTCAAACGCGATTGCACACCCGGTCAACGCCACATTCATCGCGAGCGCCAATGCAGCAACCGGAGTATGAAGGCCCATGTGGGACGACACTATAGGACGCCATTGGGCGGGGGCAATACCGCACTGTTTGCTAGGAATCGCTCCGATTCGACTTCATCAGTGTCTTCGCCACAGAAATCAACAGGCGCTTAGGGGCGAACCGCCCCGCAATCGCCATCACTCGATTTCGAGCACCGACAATGACGCTCGGAGCGGGCGATGCCGAGTCCAGAGCCGACATCGCGGTTGCGACCACCTGTGCCGGGGTCATGAGTCCCCCCGCCATCGCGCGACCACCCGCGACCTCGAAGAATTCCGTCGCGGTGCCACCCGGCGAAACGGCGAGCGCCGTCACTCCCGTGCCCTGCAGTTCCCCCCACAGTGCCTCGGTGAATGACAAAACGTATGCCTTTGTCGCGGCATAGACCGCCATGTTGGGCACCGGCTGGTAGGCCGCAGTTGAGGCGATGTTGATGATTGTCCCCCGTCCGCGTTCGATCATCGGACCGACGAACATACGAGACAGCTGCGTCAGGGCGATGACGTTGACGTTGATTTCGTCCGCCATCGACGTGAGGTCCTCGTCCGAGAACGGACCGATGTTTCCCCACCCCGCGTTGTTGACGAGGACGTCGACGGGGGTCGACCCAACTGCCTTTGCGAGCTTCGCCGCGGAATTCGGGACGGACAGATCCGACGCCACCACTGTCACGGCGACTCCGGTGTCCTTGGTTATCGCAGTTGCCAGTTTGTTCAAGCGGTCGGTACGTCGAGCGGCGATGATGAGGTCGTATCCGCGAGAGGCGTATTCGCGGGCGAAAACCACACCGATTCCGCTGCTTGCGCCGGTAATAAGAGCCGTGGGTCGTTTCTCGTCCATTGGTCCAGCCTAAATGTCCCCGACCGTCCTGTTGTCGTCAACGACGTGGGTAAACAGTGGTGGCGATAGATTGGGGATTCCGGGTTTCCCGACCCGTGGGAAAATGGGACTACGCACCCACGAGAGGCCATCATGTCGGACGGTTTTAGCAAAGAAGAAAAAGCGGCAATGCGCGCCGCCGCCGCCGAGCGGCGTCGCAAATTCACCCCAGAACAACACGCAGCCGAATTGCTCGAGGTCATTGAATCGATGGATGAGGCCGATCGGGTACTCGCCCGTCGTGTGCACGAGTTGGTCATGGCCGCAGCGCCCGAACTCGCCCCCAAAACCTGGTACGGAATGCCCGCGTATCACAAGAACGGAAAGAACATCTGTTTCTTCCAGGCGGCGGGAAAGTTCAAGGTCCGCTATTGCACGTTCGGATTCGATGTCGCCGCCAATTTGGATGACGGTCCGATGTGGCCAACCGGTTTTGCCCTCGTCGCCATGACGCCCGAGGTGGAGCAGCGCATCACCGAGATGGTTGCCCGAGCGGTTGTCGATTAGGACGGTCACGGCTACTCTGGTCAGTACCTCGATGTGACAGTTGACCACAGACACAATCACCGGTCCCCCTATTTCTCGCACCGCGAGCAGGATTGGTGTGGCTCGTGTGCGTTCATTCGACCGGAGGCATCTCGTGACCGAACTCAATTTCCGTGACTATCAAGCGGCCGACCTCGACGGCCTCATTCGAATCTGGAATCAGGTCGTTGGCGGGGGATTCGAGCCCGTCTACACACTCAGCGAAGTCGTCGCGTCGTGCCAAATGGATGTCGCGGTCGTGGCCGTCACACCCGATGGCGTGGTTGTCGGAATCGCGGTGGCGCGAGCCGCCCATGACCAAGGGTGGATTGTGTTTTTTGCGACCGATGATTTGCACCGGCGCCAAGGAATCGGCGATCGACTGCTGGGAGCGGTGGAACAGCGCCTCGCCCCGAGCGGATTGACCAAGTTGTCGGTGTTGGTCCCGGACGATCAGCTGAAGGTCGGAGTCCTCACCCGTGCGGGCTTCCTCGACAAAAAACACCTCCGCTATTTCGAGCGAGAAATTCCGGTTCGCAGCACGGAACTGACCGCCCTGAAAAAGCTTGGTGGTCGGATTCAAGGTCGAAACCTGTGGTCTCAGATTGCGGGCATGTCCGCGGAAAAAGACCTGCTGGAAAAACGGTTGGTCCTGCCTCTGTCCAACGTGGCGATGGCCAACCAATTCGGTGTCGAACCGCCGCGCGCCATCGTGTTGTTCGGTCCGCCGGGGACCGGGAAAACCACGTTCGCCCGCGCGATTGCATCGCGGCTGGAGTGGCCGTTTATCGAGATTTTCCCGTCACGACTCGCTGCGGGCGGCGACGGACTGGCGTTCGGACTGCGCGAAACCTTCGAAACGATTGCCGAACTGGACCACGCGATCGTCTTCATCGACGAGGTGGAGGAAATCGCAAGCCAGCGCGGTGGCGAACCGCCCTCGCCGACCCAGGGGGTGACCAACGAGTTGCTCAAGTTGATCCCGTCATTTCGCGACAGCCCCAACAAACTGTTGATCTGTGCGACGAACTTCATTCGCGCTCTCGATGACGCATTCCTGCGACACGGTCGGTTTGATTACGTGATTCCCATCGGGCTACCCGACAGTGACGCGCGGGCCGCAATCTGGGCGAAGTTCATCCCCGACATCAGCGTTGACCAGATCGACGTGAGCGTTCTGGTGTCCAAGAGCGCTGGATTCTCTCCCGCCGACATCGAGTACGCGGCACGGAGGGCGTCGCAGAGCGCGTTCGAATCGGCGATGCTCGCGAAGGGTCGACGTGGCAGCAATCAGTCGGGGCCCTCGATGTCCGATTATGTGAGTGCGATTGAGCAGACCAAAACTACGGTTTCTGCCGAAGTGGCAGAGGCGTTTACCGAAGACATTGCGAACCTCGCGCGGGTCTAGCGGGTCACTCGCCCGGCTTTCACGTCGAGAATTCCCATTCGACCGTTCACGTCAATGACAGACATGTGGCCGCACTCCGTTTCCATGACCACAATTGTCGACGAGCTCGCGTCGCGGGACGCTCGGCTGGCCGAGGTGATTCGTTCGCACCCGCTGTGTGACCTCGGAGTGATTCCAGAAACGTCCAGCAATTTCGAGTCACTCGTCGAATCGGTGATTGCACAACAGGTGTCGGTGAAGGCCGCCGACACCATTTTTCGTCGACTACACGACGTGGTGGATGGCGAGCTGACCCCCGAGCGAGTGGACAAGGTGTCGGACGCCCTCCTTCGCGACTGTGGTCTGTCGGGGTCGAAGACGCGCACGATTCGCGGGCTCGCCGAGGCGACCGTGAGTGGACAACTCGCCCTGGAATCACTCCATCTCATCGACGACGACGACATCGTTTCCCGTCAACTCAACGCGCTGTGGGGAATCGGTCCGTGGACGGTCGACATGTTCCTCATGAACAGACTCGGGCGGCTCGATGTGTGGCCGACCGGCGATTTGGGATTCCGGCGGGGCTGGGAGAAAATATATGGCCTCACGGAACAAATCAGCCCCGCCGATCTGCACCGTGAAGGGCACCGGTTCGCCCCGTACCGAAGTGTCGTTGCGTGGTACTGCTGGATTGAGTGGGATTGATGTCGGTGGTTACTGCTGTGGACGGCGCTTCGCCGTCGCCAGCACTCCGACTCCGATGGCGGCATCCGAAACGGTGGAGATGACGCGAATGACGATGGACAGCATGATCGCGTCGACCAGACTCACACCGCCCAACGTGGCGAACCCGACGAACACGCTCTCCCGAACACCGAGTCCCGATGGCACGAACACCGCAAGAATTCCGATTGCACTGGCGATGGCGTAGCTTCCGCCCAAGGTGAGTGCTTGCTCGACGGTCACGGGCACGATCGCGATGGTGATGGCGACAACAGCGAGAGCGTTGACGATTCGTGGCAACACGAATTGTCCGAACAGGACGGTGGTGTGGGCGGGGCTGAGGAAACGTTGGACGGTATCGCCCTCGATTCCCCGCTTTCGACGGATCAGGTTGACGAACTTTTCCACCGTCGGACCGGAAAAGATAAACACGATGATCCCGACAATTGTCAGAGCGATGAGAAGCCACAGGTAGGGAGTGATGTCACCCGTGGACAGCAGTGCACAACCAACCGTCACGATTCCAAATCCGAATGACGACGCCTGGATCAGAATTTGCTCGGACAGGAACGCCGTTGTTGCGGCGCCTCGTGTCACACCGCGACTTCGAGCCCACACAATCTTGTGCCCGAGGTAACCGACGCCGGGAATGTAGCGGTGTAACCAGGATTCCGAATGTCCCCGGATGGTTTCCCAGAGTGGGAGGCGAATGTCGGTGATCAGCACAATCAGTCGGTGCCAATTCAGTCCGCCGACGAGGACACCCGCGACAAACAGAACCCCGCCCAGCGCAAAGAGCCACGACCACGAAATCGAATACGCGCTCAGTCGGTCGAGGTTCGCGGCTAAGGCCAGCCCACACAGCACAAAAACTGCGAGACCAGCGCCGTATTTGATGACGCGTATGGCGACTCGTCGAAAGTTCATTTAGACGACGCCATGGGCCGCAACCTGAGGATAGAAGTCCTGCACCAGCGCGCCGAACGCCGATTCGACGTCGGCGATTTGCTCGGGCGTGAGGTCCTTGCGGTATCGACCGCTGCCATCGAACAGCGGCTGCTGCACCTGCCACGCTCGTCGAGACACGTGCGCCTTCTTCCCCGCGCCGTCGGTCTCTTCGACGTTCTCGACGTTGAACCAGGTCGGTGCGAACTCGGAATGGTTGGCCATGCGTTGGTCGAATTCGATTCCGAGGTGTGCAGAGACTTTCGCCATCGTCTTTTCGAAATCACGAACCAAGTCTTCGTAACGGATGATCAACACGTCAGGGTCGTTCTTGACGCGGTTGATCGCAGCGAAATCTAACGAGACGCGAACCATCGCCCCCTTCCAATCGCCGATGCGCTTCGAAATGGATGCGACGAGGTCCCGTGGGTCACGAACCATGACGACGAACCGTGTCGAGGGAAACACCGAGCGAATGTACGGAATGCGGAAAACGTGACGCGGGGTCTTCTCTATCAACACTCGAGTTTCGTCGGGAAAATTAGCGGAAGCCATTGCGCGACGAGCCTTGTTTTCCCGCAATAACGCCAATGGGCCGAGGCCGAGGAACCATTTCGTTTCCCGATCAAACAGGTACGCGCTGGGGTGCGCCCCCAGAATCGTTGCGAGAAGCGTCGTTCCACCGTGACCACAACCGCTGATGGAGAACAACGGAAGGATGCCGGCGTTGCTGCGACCGGGGATTCGCCAGGCCGGCGCAAAACGATAACCCGGTGCCCAAATTCCGGAACGCCACATAAGCGCATGAAGTGAAGGCATCGTCCGTCTCGACTTTCGTGCACGATAGGGGAAAACAGCCGACTGTGGTCCCGCGTTGGAGATTCTCTAGAGTGTGCGTTGGCTATACTAATCGCAACTACCGGCTCTCGCTGGATTCTTAGATTGGATTTCTCTCTTGGCTAAGCCCCGGAACTGTGTCATCGTCATCCCCGCCTATAACGAGGCAGAAAACTTGGGGCAGGTCATCCCCGAAATCATCAAGTACATCGCGAAAATCGACTCGAAATTCCGCATCATCATCATCGACGACGGTTCGACGGACGATACCGCGAACACCATCACCGCGTTAGCGAAAAAGCATCCCCAAATTGTGGGCGAATCGATGCCGAGAAACCTCGGAAAAGCCGCAGCGCTCAAACGTGGTTTTGCGCTCGCCGAAGATTTGGGCGGTCAGATTGTCATCATGATGGACGCCGATGGTCAGGACGACCCGGCCGAGCTCGAAACGCTGATCGGCAGGCTCGACGAAGGTTTCGACCTCGTCACTGGTGCCCGCTACACACGAAACGACCGTTTCATCAAGCGGACCACGTCGCGCCTGTACAACCGCACAACCTCGATGATTTCGGGGGTCAAGGGTAAAGACTTCAACTCTGGTTTCAAGGTCATGCGACTGACGGTCGCCCAGGCCGTCGGGTCGATGATGTACGGAGAAATGCACCGCTACTTGACCGTCATTGCGTCGTGGTTTGGCTATCGGATTACCGAAGTGCACGTCACCCACCGCAAGCGTCTTTTGGGCAAGAGCAAGTACGGGATTGCGCGATTCTGGCGAGGCTTCATCGACCTGGTGACAATTCGATTCCTGTTGGCCTACGAAAGTCGCCCGTCTCACCTCATCGGTGCCTTCGGCGTTCTGTCGCTTCTCGGTGGAATCGGAATCCTCGTTTATGTCTCGGTGCTTCGAGTCTTCTTCGACGAAACGATCGGTAACCGTCCCATTTTGACCATCGGAGTGTTGCTGGCGGTGGTGGGAATCCAGTTGCTCGTGTTCGGTTTGCTCGCCGAATTACAGGTATTCATGCGTCACCGCTCAAACGACGTGAAAACCCGTCCACTAACCAAATAGCGCGACTCAGTTGTGACGATCGAGTCGGTCGTCAAGATAGCCAAACTGTTCGAGTGTCGTGTGGCCGGCCCGATCGAGGGCTGCAATGTCCGCGTCGCTCAGAACCGATTGATAGCGACCGATTCGAGTATCCGTGACGGGTTCCGAAACGAGGCGCTTCCATTCCGACGTTTCGGTCGGTTCCAAATTCTGTGCGCGGTTTGCTTCGTGAAAGTCCAGCATCGCGGACGACCATTCCATCCCCCACTCGCTGAGAACCGGGTCAAGCGTGCGCTGCGGGGAAACGACGAGGTCTTCGTAGCGAATTCTCGCCCAGCGAGACGGCGGGAAGGTGTTCAGTTGCCGAATCACATCCTGGTTCTGTTCGTCCCACCCGCGCGCAAATTCGGTCGGATCCGTCGCGAGTTTTGGCATAAAGGGCGAATCGCTGCCCTGAATCCTGATGTCCTGACCTGAGACGAAACAGTCCCGCACGTCCCGAACAATGTGGAGGAAAACGCAATCGGGGAAAAGTTCGGCGATGGGCTGCACAAAGTCCATGTGCACATTGTTTTTATCGCCCCATCGCGCATGTGGTTTTCCGATTTTTGCGCAGTACCGCAGATAGGGGATGGCCACGAGCTCGGCGTAGTTGGTCGGGAGAGTTTCCCGGACTGCCTCGTCGATTTCAGCAGCCGGAATCCCCCAGGTCGAGAACTTTCGAGCGTCCATGAGTTCGGCAACGAATTCTTCTCGACGCGGTGATGCGCAGTCGGACACCTGCCAATCACCGAAGTCACCGAGAAACCACGTGAGAAAAGAGGATTCCGGAGCGATGACAATCTCGGGGTGGGCCGTGAGAAGAAGGCGCAGAAGGGTTGTTCCGGAACGAGGTGAACCGAGAAGGAAAATCGGGCCCATCCGGCACTAGCCCTTGTGGGTCGCGAGAACGTCCCGAATGTAATCGAACTGTTCGTCCGACAGTGAGCGGAACATGGGCAACCCGATGACGGTGTCGGCAAGGAATCGGGAGTTAGAATTCCCCGACGTCGGGAAGTCTCTGAATGGGGTGGTTTCGGTCAACGACGCCGGCCACCAGCGACGGGTCTGAATACCGGCATCCGCGAGCGCCTTCTCGTAGACCACCGCCGACTCAACGGACGGCGCGGCGATGAGCCAGTAGGGGATGCGGCTCGACGGGCTCATTGGACCACCGCTCAGTCCCAACGCGGTATTGACGTCGGCCGCTTTGTCGCGGACCGCACCCCATTCGCGAAGTTCGGTGTCGACATCGTCGAGCGCAGCGAGTGCGAACGCTGCGGCAAATTCTGACATCTTGCCGTTTGTTCCAATGCGTTCCGTGATGCGGCTACCCGAAAACCCAAAGTTGATCCATTCGCGGGCAATTTGCGCCCGAGCCGGATCCGCGAAAATGACGAGGCCGCCTTCACCACACCCCAGCACCTTCGTCGCGTGCAACGAGATGGTGGCGGCCCACCCTTTTTTCATGCCGGACAAGTCGGGACGATTTCCCGCACACGCGGCGGCATCAATGATGATCCGAGGAAAGGCGGACCAATCGTTCAAGTCGATGGGATGGCCAAACGGCGCAACGACAAGAGGAACCACGGAATCCGCATGTGCGAGATCGTCATCGGTCGCGCTCAGTGTCCATGACTCTGGATCGACGTCGCGGAACTCAACCGACCCACCCACGCTGAGTACCCCCATCGCGGTCGCGGGAAACGTCCACTCCGGGCTGAGATACGTGGGATTGTCCTCCCACAGTGCCGCCGCCGAGATCGCGACCGTGCCGTTCACCACCGCGACAACATTGTCAGCCGAGACATTGAACCAGTCCGCGTAACGCTGTTCGAGTTCTCGCACCAACGGCCCGTGATTGCTAAAAATCCCCGACGCGTAGACCCGTTCGAGATAGACGTTCACCGCGTCGATTGTCGGGAGAACGGGCTTCATCACGGGAATTGAAACTGATGTCATGACGTGTTCTTCCCCCGGGGTTGACGACGGTAACAACGGTATCACATCGAGTTCCACCGTCCGAAGGGGTGTTTGTCGCTGGCGCGAGCGCTTCGAGATTGAAGGAGTTGCAATGGGTTACGATATTCGCGGGACCGTTTCTCGGCGCCACGTTCCGCCCCTTCTGAGAGAGAGATTCCGTGACGACGTTGCGATCACTAACCCCCTGGGCCTTCGGTCTTTACATTCTCACGATGATCACGCTGTCCTTCAGCGGCGTTGGCCAGGTGGGCTATTACTTCGACGAATTTGTTCACGTCGCGAAACTTCAAAACTTCCTGGACTACGGGCTTTACTCGCTAGAGGTCGGTCTCGACGCCAACGGAGAGCCCTACAATATTCGAGGTTTCGTTTACGTCTACGGGCCAGTCTTTTCGCTGATCGGGCACGCGGTCGCCGTGATTTCAGGAGCCGAGATCTGGGGAGTCGTCGGGGTTTCCGACGCGGCGTTCGCCGCGCGTCACTACGTCGTCGGGGTTTTTTCCATCATCGGTGTATTCGCTGCGGGATGGGGAGTTTGGCTCGTGACACGCTCCCGAAACTGGGGGCTAGCCGCTGCGTCCCTCTTGGTCTCTATCCCGATGTGGACGGGTTCTGCGCTGTACAACATCAAAGACATTCCCGCGGCAACCGGTTTTACCCTGTTCACGGTCGGTTGTATTGCCGCCGTGCTTCCCAAAGAAAATCAAACACGAGTGACGTCCATTGTCGGTTGGGCTTTTCTGTATCTGGGGTCGCTCATTTTTTGGGGAACGCGGCCCGGACTCTGGATTGCGATCGCACTGTCCTTTGTTGCCATTGTGCTCATCCTCATGCGTATCGAAAATCTGCGGAGCGTGCGCTCGATCGCAACCCGGTTGATTCGACCAGCGGCCGCGGTCGTCGCGTCGTACCTCACCATGTTGATCATTTATCCGCGGGTGTTTTTAGAACCCGTCAGGTTGTTGTACAAGAGTTTTTCCGACACGTCGGATTTTCCCCAGCGCCGCGGAAGTTACACCGACGGAACGATGTCGTCGAGTCCACCGTCGTGGGATTTCTTGCCTAAGTGGGCGGCCGCTCAGTTACCCGAGGTGATTCTCGTCCTCACCGTGGCGGCGACGCTCGTGACCGTATGGATTGTTCTCAGGCGCTTTTTCAGGTCAACGCCGACACCGTTGGATTTCGCGATACCCGCGCTCATCTTCATCTTCATCCAGTTCGCCGCATTCCCCCTCGCCGGCATTCTGCTTCAGTCACGAATCACGTCCGGGTTGCGGCAGTTTCTGTTCATCCTCCCCGCGTTGGCGATGCTGGTGACGATCGTCCTGTTCATCGCCGTCGAAAAGTGGAACCTCAAACGTTTCCGCGGCGCTTGGCCCACGGCTGCTGGCGTCCTCGTGGCGTCGACACTGCTGACAACCGTGCTTCAATTCCAACTCTTTCCCTACAACGCCAACTACTTCAACCCCACAACCTTTTCCCGAGGAGTCGAGGGGCGGTGGGAACTCGATCGTTATGAACTCAGTCGCAGTGAGCTCTATTCGACGTTGTCGGTGAGCGAGCGCACTCACTGCCTCAACTGTGGGACGCGATACTACGCGGGACGTCACATCGATAGCGTTGGCTCGGAAACCACTCAGCTCGATTTCACGCAATTCGTCAAATTGGGTCGCACTGGCGGAAAGCTGGATGCGTGCGAACCACTCACCTCGGTCAGGCGCTCCTACCTGTGGGATCACCTCAATCTTGTGTCATCATTCCTCTGTGCGGTTGGTCCCGCCCCGATCGCGGTCGCACCGTCCGAGACACAACACGGGTTAACCGAGTGGCGACGTCACGCGCTCTGGGGCTGGCAATCAGTGACGAGGCTCGGCCTGATTTCGCGCCCCGGTGATCCGGCCGCGTTCACCTGGTCGATCGAGCCGAACGCCGTGCCCGCGGTCCAGTCGGTCACGCTGTCGTTGGCGCTCAACGAAGTACCAGCGGAAGGTATCACCCTGATCACGACGGTCAACGGTAATCCCGAACCGGATCGTCTCATCTCGTCGAGTGAACCCTTTCAACTCGTTTTCGACAATGATCCGGCTCTGCACAATTCCACACAGAACGGCGTTGTCGTCGTCGAATTCCGTCTCGTTGACGAAAATGGACAACCCGTCGACTCCACGTTAGCCCTCACGAATTATGTGGCGAATCCACGTTGATTTCCCCGGCAACCAGGGGGAACGGTTCTCGGCGGAAATTCGGACGAAATCAACCGAAGTGACTTTGGAATAATTGCTCACGATTTGCTAACATCGTTATCATGGGAAGGCCCGCCAAAGGAACGCGACCGATCGCCGATCCGTCGTTGACAGCCACTTTCTGGCGGGAACTCACGGGCGAGCCCGATCCAGCACAGCGGGACCAGTTTCTGTGGCTCACCATTCATCACGTGCAGAAAATGGGTCTTGCTCAGTTCACGGTGAGCAGGGTCGCCAAGATGTTGGGCTACTCCGTTGCCATGGTGAATCATCTTTTCGGATCGCGTGACGGACTGATCGCGGAATGTGCGCAAGTCGTTCACCATAAATACGCCCAAGAGGTTGTCGACGACACGGAGTCCGCCGCGCGAACGCCAAAGGCTCGATTGGAAGCACACATTCGCTCCCGTTATGAGCGGGGTCGCCTGTTGCGGGGATGGAGCCAGGTACTCAATTACCCTTTCTATTCCTTCGAATCCCCCGAAATCGCCTACGCGCGGGCGGGGTCTTCCTTCAACGACAGCTATGGTCGTAACCTCTTGTACCTGACGCAGCTCGTCCTTGACGTTCGGGCCGGACATGTTTCCGACATCCCTCTGAGCCCCGACGAATTCCCGCGCAACGCGATCGCAATCGACAAGGTCGCATTTCTTCACGCCGTCACCATCGGAACGACGACGGCGGGTGCTGTGATGTGGATGGCCGGTCGAATCGACAATGGTGCGGACACGCCCGAAATGCTCAATCTTGCGTCGACGATGATCGAATCGCAACTGCGCCTCTTGGTCGACGCGATTCCTGCTCGCTAGCAACGGAGTTTTCGCGTCTCGCCCATTGATCTGCTCAAACAGCATCGACGCGGCTGGAAAGATAGGATGCGCTCATGCTCATGCGCAACGCCATCGCTCGTCATGGCCTTGCTGATTTCCGTGAACTTCACCGGTGGTCGATTGACAACACGGAGGATTTTTGGGCGGAAGCGTGGGACGACCTGAACATCGTCGGTGATCGCGGGGTTCGAAAATCCGGTGGCGCGGGGTTCGAAGGAACCACATGGTTTCCCGACGCCCGACTCAACATCGTCGACACCGTGTTGGCGGGTGACCCCTCGTTCGAGGCCGTTGTTGCGCGTGCCGAAGATTCTGCTCGACAATCCCTCACCCGTGGGTCACTGCGCGACGAGGTCGCGGCGTGCGCGGGTGCGCTCCGGGCTTCCGGCGTTCAGCCCGGCGACCGCGTCGCAGCGTGGACACCGAATGTTATCGAGACCGTGATTCTTGCTCTCGGAGCTCTCTCGATCGGTGCCGTTGTCAGCACCGCGTCAACGGATTTCGGTCCTGCGGCGCTGGTCGATCGGTTCGGTCAAATTGAACCTACGGTTCTTCTCGCCGCATCGTCCTCCCGATATGGCGGCAAAGAATTCCAGCACGCCGAATCTATTGCCCAGGTGGTTTCGGAACTACCCACACTTACGACCGTCATCGTTATCGGCCCCAGTGATGCACATCCGACCTGGGAGGAATGGCTCGCGCCGCATCGTGGAAGCGTGTTGACCACGACCCCGCTTCCGTTTGACCACCCCGGCTTCATTTTGTTCTCGAGCGGGACAACTGGTCGACCGAAGTGCATTGTTCACTCAGCGGCGGGCGTGTTGCTGAAGGTACTCAGTGAACAGGGTTACCACCTGGACATCCGCCCCGACGACACGATGTTGTATGCGACGACGTGCGGTTGGATGATGTGGAATTGGCTGTTGTGTGGACTTGGCCGAGGAGCCCGCATCGTGCTGTGCGACGGAAGTCCCGGGTATCCCGACCTCAATCGCTTATGGAAAATTACCGAGGACGAGCGCCTCACGTTTCTTGGCGTCTCGGCCGCACTCATCGACTCGTGGCGGCAATCGGGCATCGAGCCCTCGCGTGATTCCGATATCTCTGCACTTCGCACCATTGCGTCGACCGGTTCCCCTCTCGCGCCGTCGGGATACGACTGGGTGGCCGAGTCCGTATCACCCGATGTTGTCGTCGCGTCCATCGCTGGCGGTACCGACCTGTGCGGGTGCTTGGTGTTGGGCGTCGACACCGAACCCGTGGTTCGAGGTGAAATTCGAGGTCCCGCATTGGGGCTTGACGTCACCGTGTTCCGGTCGGATGGAACCGAAGCCGATGTCGACGAAGAAGGCGAATTGGTGTGCCGAACGCCGTTTCCCAGCGTTCCCCTGAGGTTTTGGGGAGACGCTGACGGTTCACGACGTCACGCCGCATATTTTGATCGTTTCCCTGGAATCTGGGCGCACGGAGACTACGCGCGACGGACGCCGTCCGGCGGATTTGAAATTCTCGGACGATTGGATGCGACACTCAACGTCAAAGGGGTCCGAATCGGAACCGCCGAAATCTATCGCGTCGTCCTGTCGCTTCCCCGCGTTGGCGAGGCGATGGCGATTGAACAGCCGTATCGTGACGACACCCGCATGGTCCTGTTTGTGGTCCTCGACACCGACCTGGACGACGAATTGGAGGGTTTGATTCGAACGACCCTCCGACGCCAGGCGAGCCCTCGGCACGTGCCCGACGTCATCGTCCGCGTCCCTGAACTGCCACGAACTCGAAGTGGCAAGATGACCGAACTTGCGGTGGCCGACATTCTCACCGGCCGACCTGAACGGGACACATCGTCCCTTGCCAACCCCGAATGCTTGGAATGGTTTCGGTCGTGGGCGCTCGAATCGACTAATTCGTAGACTTCACGGGCCCGGTTGTTCCCCGAATCACCAGAGACGCCGATACGTTCTCGTGCTGGGCGGGTGAATCGCGGTCGCTGATTCGACGAAGCATGTGTTGCGCCGCTCGGCGTCCAAGTTCGGCGAGCGGCTGAGCGATTGTGGTCAGGTTGACTCGTCGCATGCCACCGATTCGAATTCCGTCATATCCGATAACAGAGATGTCTTCGGGGACGCGGAGATTGGCGTTCTCGATTGCGGCAATTGCGCCAAACGCGGCGATGTCATTGGCGACAAACAGCGCCGTCGGGTTGAACTCCAACGCGGCCTCAGCGGCGCGATAGCCGATTGCGTCCGTGAGCCCCCCGGGGACAATCCGAATGAGTTCGGCGAGCCCGTGAGCGGTCATTGCGGCCGCGTACCCCGTCGCCCGCAGGTGGGACACGGGGTTATCGCCTCCGCTCAAGTACACGATTCGCGCGTGCCCCAAACCGACCAGGTGGTCGATGGCGAGTCGTGCGCCCGCCACGTCGTCATTGCTGACGGTGTCCATACCGGGTGCCACGATGTCGTCACGGGTGACGACGACGGTGGGGACATCAGCGGCGATGGATCGAAGGACATCGGTCGGCAGGCGATGCGAGATGAGAATCAGGCCCTCCACCTGGAATTCCCGCAGTGTCTCGATTTCGGCTTGTTCGAGGGTCGGGTTTTCTCCGCCCGTGACCAACATGGTGCTGAAACCGTGTTGTCGAACCTCGGTCTGGACACCGTCGAGAATCTCGGCAAAGACGGGATTGTGGAGGTCGAGAATGAGAACCCCGATGGTCCGACTGCGCCGAACCGACAGACTGCGGGCGGCGGCGTTTGGCCGATAACCGAGTTCGGCGGCCGCCTTTTCGATGAGGAGGCGACTTCGTTCACTGACTTTCGGCGAACCCGACAGCGCTAAGGACACCAGCGACTTCGACATGCCTGCGCGTGAGGCAACGTCGTGAATCGTGGGGCGGGTCGTGGACATGGACTATCGAACGTCCAACACCCGAACCGCGGCGCCCGTCGCAATCGACTGTTCACAGGCGATGGCAATCCGGAGGCTCTCCAGTGCCGAATCGGGCGGGCACGGATTGTCAATTTCACCGAGTGCGAACGACACGAAGGCGTGTGTTTCGTTGCGGAACGAATCACGGAAGCGATCGACAAAACCGCTGTAGGGATTCTGGTTGAGACCGAGGTCGCCCTCGATCGTCCGAAGCGGTGTCCGTGCGTTCAAGCCGGCCGAAATTGAATCGAGTGAACCAAACGCCTCGAGCCGGATGTCGTGTCCGAGCGCGTCATGCCGTGTACCCGTGATGATGACCTGGACGCCCGTGGTGGTCACGGCGATGACGGAACTGACATCGGCGTCGTCAAAGTCGGCGTAGTCGTGGTGTTCGCGAACCGACTTGGTGGCGAACACGCGATCCACCTCGCTGCCGGTCAGCCACCGTACCAAATCGAAATCGTGCACGTGCATGTCCCGAAAGATTCCGCCGCTTCCCGCGATGAACTCACGGGCGCTCGGCGTGTGGTCGTGAGCCGTCATTGTCAACGAGTACACGGTGCCGATGTCGCCGCTCTGAATGGCGCTGTGTACCGCGCGAATCGGCTCGTCGAATCGTCGCTGGAAACCGATCTGCAACGGTGACCCGTTCGCCTCGGCGAGCGCGATAGCTGCTTCGGTCGCCTCGAGGGTCTTGGCAATCGGCTTTTCGCACAGCACCGGAATTCCCTGCGGCAAAACCTTTGACAGCACATCCTCGTGGGCATCGGTTCCCACGGCAACAACGACGGCGTCGGCAATGGAGCCCGTCGCCGTTTCCCACGGGACGGCTGTGGCCCCGAATTGCGTTGCGAGGTCGGTTGCCCGCTGTGCATTTCGGTTGGTAACGAGGACTTCGGCCACTCGAGGATCGGCGGCCAGGTCTTCGACGCGAATCGCGCCCATTCGACCTGCACCGAATACGAGAACTCTCATGGACAACCTCATTTCGTCGGGTGGTGGACGTCTTGCGGAAAACTAATTTGTTCTGACATACTAATTGGACCGTTCCAATAAAGGATTGTCAATGTCTGACTTTATCTCCCGCGTCGCCTCCGCACCCATCTCGTGGGGAATCTGCGAGGTCCCCGATTGGGGTGCAATGTTGCCGACCGATCGCGTTCTCGGCGAAATGGCCGGACTCGGTTTCACCGCGACCGAGTTGGGTGCGCCCGGTTTCCTTCCCGACGACCCCGAGGCGCTCAAGGACAAACTCGCCGAGTTCGGAATGATTTTGCTGGGTGGGTTCACGCCAGTCATCCTGCACGACCCAGCCGAACGCGACGCGACCATCAAGAGCGCCACGGCCACCGCCCGCCTGTTTCAACAGGCCGGAGCGACCAAGTTCGTGTCCTCCGTCGTTCAGGACATGGACTGGTCGATTCCTCGCCCACTGTCCGCCGCCGAGCACAAGCACATGGCCGAAATGTTCGGCGTCATTGACGACATTTGTGGCGAATACGGACTGGAGCAGGTCCTTCACCCCCACGTTCAAACCCTCGTTGAAACCAAGGACGATATCGCCCGTGTCCTCGACTCGTGTGACGTCCATTTCTGCCTCGACACCGGTCACATCGCATTCGGTGGGCAAGACCCGGTGGAATTCGCGAAGATGGCATTCGAGCGCGTCGGGCACGTTCACCTCAAGGACATCCGCCTCGACATGGTCCCGGCAGTTCTTCGCCGCGAAGTCTCGCTCATGGCCGCCACCCAGGCGGGCGTTTTCACGACTCTCGGTGACGGCGATGTGGACATTCTCGGCGTTGTCCAGACCCTCGAGTCCGCCGGCTATCGCGGGTGGTACGTCATCGAACAGGACACGGCCATCACCGCCGGATTCCCCGCGGAAGGCGAAGGTCCAGTGCACCAGGTCGCCGCGTCCCTGAAATATCTCACCGACGTTGTCGCACCGACCCTCGGATAGCCGCCATGTCGTCCTGGGAAGTCCTGAGCGTTGGTCGAATCAGCGTCGATTTGTACGCGATCGAGCCGAATGTCGGATTCGACGGACAACAGAGTTTCCAGAAGTCGGTCGGGGGTAGCCCCACCAACGTGGCGGTGGCCGCCGCTCAGTTGGGACACCGTGTGGCACTCGCCACCAAAGTCGGCGAAGACGCGTTTGGTGACTATGTCCGCGGGCGATTGAACAGTTGGGGTGTCGACACCGATTTCGTCACGTCGCAACCCAACGCACAGACCCCGCTCGCCCTCGCAGCCCTCACACCGCCGGAGAGCCCCACCGTCATCTTTTATCGGGGTCCGGCTGCTCCCGACACGACACTGACGACCGACGACGTCCCCGCCGACGTCGTTCGTGACACGCCAATCCTGTGGATTAGCCAGGGTTCGTTGGCACAGGGAACCACCGCAGAAACTTGCCTCACCTGGATGGGGATGCGGTCACGTGAACAACACACCATCCTGGATTTGGATTATCGACCCTCGTTGTGGGCGAACCGAGACGCGGCTCGCGCCATGGCAACGCGGGCGATTGCCCTGGCCACCGTGGTCGTCGGCAACCGAGAAGAGTGTGCCATTGCGGTGGGAACCGACGAACCGGAAGCCGCCGCAGACCTGTTGCTCACCGCCGGCGCCACGCTCGCCATCATCAAACTCGGCGCGGATGGTGCGCTGCTGGCAACCGCAACCGAGCGGATTCGAATCCCGGCCACCCCGATTGACGTCGTGTGCGGACTCGGCGCCGGCGATGCGTTTGGCGGGGCCTTGTGTCACGGGTTGCTGGGTGGCTGGGAACTGGAACGAATTGGGCGTGCGGCGAATGCCGCCGGGGCGCTGGTGTCCACCAAGCTCACGTGCGCCGACGCCATGCCGAACGTCGCCGAACTGAATGACATGATCGGAGCGCCCGCATGACCCTCGACCGCGACCTGTACCACGCCCTTGTCGACGCGAGAGTGTTTGAACCGCAGACACTTCTCGATGCCCTCACGTCACGGCGACGCCGAACGGTTGCCGGAACCGACGGCAAACTGCTCATCTTGGCCGCCGATCACACCGCGCGCGGCAAAATTTCGTTGGGCGGAGACGCGCTCGCGATGGCGGATCGTTTCACTCTGCTCGAACGATTGGTCCGTTGTCTCGCCCTGCCCCACGTCGACGGCGTGTTGGCGAGCGCCGACGTTCTCGAGGAACTCGCGTGGCTCGGAGCGCTGGACGGCAAGTTGGCCCTCGGCACGATCAACCGGGGTGGAATCATCGGCGCGCGTTGGGAGCTCGACGACCGCATCTCTGCCTATGACGTCGACCATGTCGAATCGATGGGACTGGACGGTGGGAAAACCTTGATTCGCATCGATTACAGCGACCCGAGCGTCGCCCGCACTCTCGAGACGGTCGCTCGGATCTCGACCGAACTGGCCGACCGCCGCATCATGTCCCTCATCGAACCCTTGCCCTATGTGACGCCGCCGGGAGGGAATCCAACGCTGGACACATCCGATGACGCGCTCGTCAAGGTTGTTGCGATCGCATCTGGTCTTGGTGCTGTCTCGGCGTACACCTGGCTCAAGGTGCCCGCGAGTTCGCGGATGGCGGAAGTGGCGGGAGCGACGACGCTGCCGATCCTCATGCTCGGGGGTGAACCCGGGCCGGACGCGAATGAAACTTTTGGACTCTGGGAACAGTCGATGGGCGAACACAATGTGCGCGGACTCGTCGCGGGTCGCGCGTTGCTGTATCCGCACGACGGCGACTCGGAAGCCGCCGTTGTGCGCGCCTCGGACATCGTTCGGCCTGGCCACACATTCACCACGGAAGGCGCATCATGACCTGGTATCACCCGGCGGGAACCCTCGCCACGGACACGGCCGACCTGCACGTCACACCGGAAAACGCTGGCTGGGCCTACAGCGGTCTGCAGGTCTTCACCCTGTCCGCGAATTCCCCCGTCACGGTGACCCTCGCGGGAGAAGAGGGCGTGATTGTCCCGCTGTCCGCGCGAAACGTCGCGGTGACTATTGACGGTGCGCCCTTCACCCTGGAGGGACGCGATGGCGTGTTCGATTCGGTGTCGGACTGGATTTACGCACCCGTTGGGTCACTCGTCACCCTGAGCGGTGGGTCGGGCGAGATCGCGATCTGCACCGCGCGTGCCTCGGAGGTTTTCCCCGTTGCTCACGTCGCCGCCGCGGACGTGTCGGTCGAGGTGCGCGGATCGGGACAAGCGACCCGCCAAGTGACCAACATTGCCACCCCCGGCTCGTTTACCGCCGCCCACAAGATCAACGTCTGCGAGGTCATCACACCGGGCGGTAACTGGTCGTCGTGGCCTCCGCACCGCCACGACGGCATCGGCGACTGTCCGACCAACAACGAAGAGATCTATTACTTCCGCATTGGCCGAAACGACAAGCCACACGGAGACCCCACCGGAACCGGGCTCTTTCGCCTGTACACCGTGAGCGGTTCGGTCGACGAGACACTGTCGGTGCGCGACGGAGATGTGTACGTTGTTCCCGAGGGGTACCACGGTCCCACCGTCGCACCCCCCGAATACCCGATGTACTTCCTCAATGTCCTCGCCGGTCCCGCCGAGGACCGAACCATGGCGTTCTGTGATGACCCCGCCCACCACTGGATCCGCGATTCGTGGAACACCCAAACCCAAGACCCCCGATTGCCGTGGACCACGGCGGCCGGCCGAACCGAAAAGAGCTGAACATGAACCGTCGTATTGGAGTTGCCGTCCTCGGATTGGGCTGGATGGGTCAGGCGCATTCGCGCTCGATGCTGCGAATCCCGTCGCTGTTCCCGGATCGTTCGTTTGACCCCGTACTCGTCGTGTGTGCGGATACAGAAGAGGAACGTCGCGAACGCGCCGTGCGCGACTTCGGATTCGAACGCGCCGTCGCGGATTGGCGAGAGGCTATCGCCTCGGACGACGTCGATGTGGTCTGGGTGACCGCACCGAACATGCTCCACATCCCGATGATTGAGGCCGCGTGCGCCGCCGGCAAAGCGGTATTCAGTGAAAAGCCCATCGGCGGCAAACCGGAACAAACGGTGGCTGCGTTCACCGCTGCGCACGCCGCCGGTGTCCGCACCGGTGTCGGGTACAACTATTTGTGGTCACCGCTCGTCATGCATGCACGCCACTTGATCGAATCGGGCGCTCTGGGTGAAATCACCCACTACCGCGGTCGATTCATCTCGATGTACGGCAGTGACGAACTGGGTCTCTTGACCTGGCGATTCATTCTCGACCAGGCCGGTTACGGCGTGACGAGTGACATCCTGAGCCACTCGGTGTCCATGGCACAGTTCCTCGTGGGCGGCATCACGGATGTGGTGGGCATGCGGAACACGACCATCCCGAAACGACCTCTGCCCACCGGAGCGGCCAGCCACTACGGCCGTGGTCGACCGGAAGACCCCAAGGGCGATGTCGAGAACGAGGACTTCGCGTCCATGCTCTGCCACTTCGAGAACGGTGCGACCGGCACGTTCGAGGTCAGCCGCACCATGGTCGGTCCCGAAAGCCAGAACGCGTTCGAGGTTTACGGAACGAAGGGTGCGATCGCCTGGAACCTCGAAAAGATGAACGAGTTGCAGTACTACAAACTCACGGAAGACCCCAGCTCGGGATACACCACCATCTTTGGTGGCGATCGCTTCCCGTTCCACGGTGTCTTTTCACCCGGTCAAGCCAACCCGATCGCGTTCGAAGACCTCGTCGCCATCGAGGACTACTCGTTCCTCGAGGCCATCGCGACCGATACACCGTTCTCGCCCAGTTTCCGTGAAGCGGTCGATGTGGTGAATGTTCAGCAGGCGCTCATCGATTCGTGGGATTCGAAGACCTGGGAAACCGTCGTCGACCTGGCAGGAGATTCTCGTGGCAAGTAAGACCATTCGCCTGACGACGGCCGAGGCGCTCGTTCGCTTCCTCATCGCGCAACGGACAATCGTCGACGGCGCTGATGTGCCTCTGTTCCCCGGTGTGTACGGGATTTTCGGTCACGGAAACGTGACGAGTCTCGGTCACTCGCTCGAAACGCACCGTCAGGAACTGCCGGTCTGGCGCGGACAAAACGAACAGGGAATGGGCCTCGCGGCGGCGGCATTCGCCAAGGCGGCGCGGCGCCAGCAAATCATGGTGTGCACCTCGTCCATCGGACCCGGTGCGACCAACATGGTGACGGCGGCGGGAGTCGCCATGTCCAACCGCCTGCCCGTGCTGTTCATCGCCGGCGACACCTTCGTGTCGCGACTGCCCGACCCGGTGTTGCAGCAGGTCGAGCACTTCGGAATTCCCTCGATCACCGTCAACGACGCGTTTCAGCCGGTCGTTCGTTACTGGGATCGCATCACGCACCCCGCGCAGATTCTGAGTTCGCTACCGCAGGCGGTCGCAATGATGCTCGACCCGGGTGATTGTGGTCCGGCCTTTATCGGCTTGCCCCAGGATGTTGCCGCCGAGGCATTCGACTACCCCGAGACTTTCTTTGCGGTGACCGTCCACGAGAGCCCTCGCCCTCGGCCCGACCTCGGTCAGCTCGCCCGTGCCGCGGCGGCACTTCGTTCCGCGAAACGTCCCGTCATCATCGCGGGTGGCGGGGTGCACTATTCGCGCGCCGAACACGAACTCGCCGACTTCGCCGAGAAGTTCGGAATCCCCGTTGTCGAAACGGTCGCGGGAAAATCATCGCTGTTGGCGAGCCACCCTCGCTATTCGGGTCCGCTCGGCGTGACCGGCGCAGCGGCGGCGAACCAGGTCGTGAGTAAGGCGGACGTCGTACTCGCGGTCGGGACGCGGCTCGAGGACTTCACCACGGGTTCGTGGACGTTGTTTGCGCCCGACGCCCAGTTCATCGGCGTGAACGCGGCTCGGTTTGACGCGGTCAAGCACAGGTCACTTCCTCTCGTCGCGGATGCCCGCGAATCTCTCACGGAATTGAGTGCGGCTCTGGCCGATTGGTCTGCCGACGCGGCGTGGACGTCCCGTGCAACCGAGTTGCGCGCCGACCTCACCGCATTCGTTAACAGTCGCACCGCCGACGACGGCGTGTGGCCGCCCAGCTACGGGCAACTGGTTGGTCTCGTGCACGATTCGGCGACTCCGGAGGATTACGTGCTCACGGCTGCCGGTGGATTGCCCGGCGAGCTCAACATCAACTGGATGAGCAAAGGAATCGCCACCTTCGACTGCGAATACGGTTTCTCGTGCATGGGATATGAAATCTCGGGTGCATGGGGCGCCGCCATGGCACGTCCCGCCGGCGAGGTCTACGCGATGGTCGGCGATGGTTCTTATTTGATGATGAACTCGGACATCTACGCGTCCGTGCTCTCTGGGCACAAAATGATTCTCGTCGTCTGTGACAACGAAGGCTATGCCGTAATCGAGCGGCTCCAGACGAGCCAGGGCGGAGCGTCGTACAACAACATGCTCGCCGACTCCACCGGAACCGGTTCGGACGCTCGGGTCAATTTCGCCGCACACGCTGCGGCGATGGGCGCTATGACGTTCGAAGTGCACAGTCTCACCGAATTCGCCGATGCGCTGACCAAGGCGAGGGCCGCAACAACGAGCGTCGTCATTGTCACCAAGGTTCGGGCGAGGGACTTTACCGAAGGCGGTGCGTTCTGGCAGGTTGGCGTGCCCGAGGTTTCCGATCGCCCAAGCGTCTTGGCGGCTCGAGCCACAATGGATAAGGGTCTGTCGAACCAACGACCGGGGGTCTAACTCCGCCAACGTTCAGCCCTGCAGTACAGTGAAACGATGTTAAAAAGTGAGCGAGAGGTTGTGCCTACAGTGACTGCATTCAAGCGCGCCACTGAATGGATTCTGTGGCTGTACCTCGCCGGGATGACGGTCTTCACGTTCGCCGGGGTCGGTCTCCTCAGCTATCACGGCGATGAATTCCGCCACGTCCGAAAGCTCCAGACGTTTCTGTTGTCTGGAATTTACACAATCGTGCCAATAGACAACATTCCGCCTAACCTTGAAATCTCTACCGCGGGGAATAACCCTTATTCCTACGGCCCGCTGTTTACGCTCATCGGGCACGTCGCCGCCGTACTGTCGGGTGCGGAAACGTGGGGCGTCATCTCGACGAGCGACGCCGCATTCAACGCGCGACACGTCACCGTCATCGCCTTCTCCCTCCTCGGGGTTTTCGCCGCGGGCTGGGGGGTATCGCTCGTCACCCGTTCTCGCATATGGGGTGTCGCAACGTCCGCGCTGCTTATGTCGATCCCGATATGGACAGGATCCGCTCTCTTCAACGTCAAGGACATCCCCATTGCTGCGGGCTTCACGCTCTTTACCAGTGCCTGCATTGGGTTGACCCTTCCCGCGGATTGGATCTCGCGCCGACTGCGCATCGGTGCGCTCGTCGCCATGTACGGGGGAACGTTGATTTTGTGGGGGGTCCGTCCCGGAATTTGGCCCGCAATTGTTATTGGGCTCCTCGCGATGTTGTTGATCAATCTTCGGTTCACGAACTTTGCCCAACCGTGGCAGAGCGTCAAGACGCTCGTCGCACCCGTCATTGCCTTAGCCGCGTCCTACCTGACGATGCTCGTCATCTACCCCAAGGCCTTTATCAACCCGCTGTACTTGTTGTACAGGAGCTTCAAAGGGACAGCGGATTTCCCACACGACACGGTGATTCTGACCGACGGAGAACTACTGAGGACCCCGCCACCGTGGTACTACCTGCCGAAGTGGATAGCAGCCCAATTCCCTGAATTGCTCCTCGTCTTGCTCGTTGTTGCCTCGATTGTCGCAATCTGGCTGGTTCTTTCGCGACTATTCCGGTCGGCCACAACGGAACGCGACTTTGCGCTGCCCGCGATTGTTTTCGTCTTTGCCCAATTTGCAGCGTTCCCACTCGCTGCAATTCTGCTGAAGTCAACGATTTACGGGGGAGTTCGACAGTTCGCGTTTATCATCCCGGCGATCGCGATGCTCATCATGATTGTTCTGTATCTCGCAACGACAACCCCAGCTGTCACGCGTTTCGCGTGGTTGCGCCCCACCGTAACTGTTCTGTTAGTCGCCTCAGCGACAATGGCCACCGTCGCCCAGGTGCAGTTGTTTCCCTACCAATCCAACTACTTCAACCCGACGACGGTCGCCCGCGGAATTGATGGACGATGGGACGTGCTCGCGCGAAAGTTGAGTTATGGGGAACTTTATTCGCAGCTGTCGAGCGAACAACGCGCCGCGTGTTCCACGAGCTGCCCGGAACTGGGAATATTCCCCAAATCGTACACCGCTAATCCCGCCGACGGTGGGGAACCGCTTGCCGACGGTTACAGCGTGCGCTTACCTGGGGCCAAGACCAAGGCAAAACCGACTCCTCCCTGTGGGCCGGTCGTCGCTTCAGTGACTCGCCCCTATCTGTGGACCGAAATCACGATTTCTGAGGCGTACCTGTGCCCGATTGAGCCTCCCGGTTCATAGGTTGACAGCTGGCCATGCTCGGGGAACAGGCGGCCGAGGGTTGATGTCTGCCACCGGCAGTCTTAGCCACGGCTGCCGCTTGCTTGACCCACCAAACACGCAACGCTAGGTTGAGCATGTGCGCTTGTCAGTGCACGACCACAACTCAAAGGAGAGTAATGAACGGTCAACAGCAAGAAGCGGCTCTGTCTCAAGAGCTCAAACGTCGAATCGACGTCATTCAGTCAGACGAAGCGGGTGACGAGTCACATCGGGCACTCACGTCGTCCGAATTGTGGACGGCGTGGATTATCGTTTTCGTCACCCTCGCTATCGGATTGGTGGTTTCGCTCTAATGTCACAAACTCAAGAAGCAGTTCGTCAAGCAGGAACATTTGGATCTCTCCCCGTTC
>JBIIFF010000053.1:0-8920 GCA_044237445.1 Microbacteriaceae bacterium
TTCTGATTCCGTTTCCCACTGGCGGGCATCGTTCGATAGAATAAACGAGGAACGCTGGGAAGACTGGTCAGCACTGCTTCGACCGATTGGATTTCCATGCTCACCATCGCTGCGACCGTCGTCTTCGTCATTGCTTACGCGTTCATCGCGTCCGAGAAATTCAATCGCGTCGCGGTCGTTTCGGCGGGCGCAGCGGCCATGATCTTGCTCGGCGCGACCGACGCATCCAGCGCGTTTTACAGTCACGAAACCGGAATTGACTGGGACGTCATTTTCCTTTTGCTCGGCATGATGATCATCGTCAGCGTCATCCACAAGACCGGTCTCTTCGAGTTCCTTGCGGTGAAGGCGATTCACTGGGCGCGAGGCAATCCACGGACGACCTTCGTTTACATTCTCATTTTGGTTTCCGTTGCTAGCGCGATTTTGGACAACGTGACCACCATTCTTTTGGCCGTTCCCATGACGTTTCTTATTGCCGACAAACTGCGCGTCAACCCGATTCCGTTCATTCTCGGCGAAGTGTTTGTCAGCAATATTGGTGGGGCCGCGACGTTGATCGGAGACCCACCGAACATCATCATTGCGTCAAAAGCGGGGCTCGACTTCAACGAGTTTCTCCTACACATGGCCCCACTCTGTGTAGCGGCGCTGGCCGTCGTCATCCCGATGATGCTGTTCTTCTTCCGGACCCAACTCACAAACACGGTCGAGGATCGGGCCGAGGTGCTGAAGCTGATTCCCGCCTCTTTCATCTCTGACCGAAAACTCATGGTGAAGAGCCTCGCGGTTCTCACAATCGTCATCGTCGGGTTCATCCTTCACACCGTGATGCACCTCGAACCGTCGCTCATCGCCATGATGGGAGCTGGACTGCTGGTTCTCATCAGCGGTTTGAAGCCAGCCGAATTCGCGATGGATGTCGAGTGGGGAACCCTCGTCTTTTTCGCCGGGTTGTTCATTATGGTCGGAGCGCTCGTCAACGTCGGTGCGCTTAATATTCTCGCCGAGACGCTGGCGGATTTTGTCGGTGACGATTCACGATTAGCCGCGGGTGCACTCGTCTTGGCTTCAGCGCTCGTTTCGGGAATTGTCGACAACATTCCCTACGTTGCCAGCATGATTCCGGTGGTCCAGCACCTGGTTGAGGTTCTTCCCCCATCGGACAACGACGGGCTGTGGTGGGCGCTTGCGTTCGGAGCAGACTTCGGTGGAAACCTCACGATCATCGGCGCGAGCGCGAACGTTGTGGCAATTGGACTGGCGCACGCCCGCGGGATCCACATCTCGTTCTGGTACTTCTTCCGCTACGGACTTCCCGTCACGGTGGTGTCGGTCGGAATGGCTCTTCCCTACGTTCTGTTTCGCTACTTCTAACCGCCCCGGAACATAGCAGTCGGCGCCGCGGTAATCCGCGACGCCGACTGGTCTAGGGAGGGCTAGACACCGCCGATGACAATCAGCGTGTCACCCGCTTCAGGCGAGAACTCGACGCTCTTGGCGGGGTTGAGCATGACTCCTTGCGCCGCACTCGTTCGCGACTCAGCGACGACGCGATATCCGATGACGGACTCGCCTTTGGCGACACCGGCGGCGACCAGTTGCGAGAACGCCACGCGTTTCTTCAACGGTGCGTAGTTTTCGATGGCCCGCATGTTGATGGATGCTCCATCCGCGTCGAACAGGTCGGTAAACACCGGCGACAAAGCGGGGTTTTCCGCAATTTGCGCGACCAACAGTGCGGCCAGGTTGTCGCTGATGACAAGGTCATCAACGGCAGCGACGCGAGCGAGTTCGGCCTTGCGCGAGTCAAGTATTTCCGCGATCATGCGGGTCGGCTGAACTTTGTTCGTCGAGTCCTCGAACAGCGCGTTCATCTGCAGCATCGTGAGCATCGTCTGCGCATCCGCTTCGGATTCACTGATGGCGTTCCGATATCCAAGAATGATGACCTCGTCGTAGCGTTTGGCGCTGGCGGCTTTCACCAGCTCAGCCATGTCGCCCGACGTCGCCGAGTATCTCACGACTATGCCTCCGAATTTGAGTGCAGCGAGTTCCGCCGCATCCACGTATTTTGGGGTCGCGACGATGTGCACGGTGGACCCCTTGGGGAGGAACTGTGCGAGTTCCGTGAGAACCGAACGACCCATCGACGACCAACCGATTACGAGGATGTGCTCGGCAGTCTTGGGCTTAGCCGCTCGCTTGGCGACAACCGGCGCCTTCGACTTGTCGACCCCGGTGTAGGTCACCCGGTCGTCGTCTTTGGCGATGGCGATCAGTTTGGACCCCGCGGTGATTTTTGTCGACGGCTTTGGGTTGAGATGGGAAACACCCTTTGCGTCGAGGATGCCGATGACGGACGCTTCGTTGAAGCCGAGAAGAGCATCACCGTAGGTTTTGCCGTCCAACGCCGGAATGGCGGAGAAGTAGATTTCATCGCCGTCAAAATCGAGCAGGTCGAGAATGACAGTGGAAAGACCGGGCTGGCGAGACGCCTGTGCTGTTACACGGGCGATCACATCGTGCGATCGAACCGTTTGCACCTGTCCATTTGTGGCTGCGGTTAGTGCCTGTGCGGTCTCGGCGTCGTCCACTTCCGCGACAATCGAGATATGTGGATTGTTGATGGCCGCTTTGACCGCGAGCACTGTCGACACCACGGTCGCGTCACCCGAGTCGTCCGCGTCGAGGATGATGACCGACTTTGCCGCGCCGAGGTTTGCCCGAGCCAGGTCGCTGGGGTTTGTCGGGTCTCCCTTGCGGGTGACAATCTTGAGTTTGCCGAGGTTGCTGGTTCGCGAACGGATTTGGTCTTCCATTTCGACGCGGTCATTATTAGCGAAAATCACGACGGATGCTCCGCGGATGTTCGAGTTCGCAATCGCCAATTCGCTGATGATCGGAAAAATGCGGTTTGACCAGCCGAGGATAAGTGTGTGGTTCTTGTTGATGACCGCGCTCTTGCCGGCCTTAAGGTTCTCGACGACACCGTGAATCGCTGTCGCGGCGAAACCGATAACAATCGCGTTTACCCCGGTTCCGGCAATCCACGCCAGCAGGCTCGTGAGACGATCCGCCCACGTCGCGGTGGGGACGTCTCCGAGAATTCCGAACATTCGTGCGAGGAGGTTGTTGGCGAAATCGGCAGGATCGGACGCGTTCGCCAGTGGCGTGCCGTAGACCCACAGACTGAATGCGGTCGTAATCGCCGAGAGGATGGTCAACAGGATGAATGCGTACAGCACGAAATAGCCCGATTTCGACAACGAGTTGTCGAAGTAATACCTCAGTCGAGTCCCAACACCCACGGAGGTTGAGGTGGGTGATTCGTTTTCGCCTTGAGCGCCTTGGCCGTAGGACGTGCGTGTGTTATCAGTCATGGGGAAATCATAGGGAACAACGGCGGTTTGGCCAACAATATTCTGGTTGTCAGGTGGTGGGTTAGGTCACGACGGTGAGCGTCGGCCACTGGGAATGGAGCAACGGGAGCGTTGCATCGCGAAGGCTCGTTCGCTGGTTCCCGGCCTCGTCGAAGTTTTCCGGCTGCAGCCACTCTGCCTGTGCCGCCTTGATTGCGGGCCAGTCCGCGTCGGTGATGGCGAACCAGGCGGTATCGCGATTGTGCCCTTTGACGATGACCGCGTTGCGGAACACACCTTCAAAACTGAACCCGAGTCGCTCGGCAGCGGCGATCGAAGGGGCGTTGAGCGCGTTGCATTTCCATTCGTATCGACGAAAGCCTCGGTCGAAGGCGTGACACGCCATGAGGTACATGGCGTCGGTCGCCAGCGTGCTGCGTCGGAGTGCGGACGAGAACGTCAGCCAACCCACCTCGATCGTGCGGTTCAGCGTGTCGATTCGCAGGTAGGCGGCGATTCCGATTGCGCGATCTGTCCTGCTATCGACGATGGCGTAATACAGCGGGTCGGTGGACTGCTCAACACCAGCAATCCATGTGGTGAGATCGCGCTCGGTTTCAAACGGACCCTGCGGCATATACGTCCACAGGGACGGGTGCGGGTCCGTCGTCAGGGCAACAAACATGTCGTGCGCGTGTTCCTCGGCACTAAGTCGCTCGAGCCGAACTCGGCTGCCGATGATTACCGACCCGTCCGGTCGCTCCGCGGGTTCGACTGACTCGACGGGAAGCCCGATTGGGTTGCCATTGTGGTTCGTGGTTGATTCGATGCGCATGTCCCCATCGTACGACGGGCGGGAGCGCGTGAGCTCGCGAAAGTCGTGTGTGCGTGGGGAGGGAGATTCCCCTCCTACGTTGACGAAACCCGAATCGTTAGTATCCTAATGATGTTCCCTTTCCCCCACGAAGGAGTGGCGCTAGTGCACACGATTGATGTCGCCGGAGTAACGGTTGACACCCGCCACTTCATCAACGGTCAGCGCGTCGAGTCCGCCCAGACCTACACCAACACTTCTCCCATCGACGGAACGTTCCTCGGTGACATCGCGCGAGGCGGGGCAACGGAAGTTGACGCTGCTGTCGCTGCGGCACGCGCCGCTTTCCCCGCCTGGGCAAAACTCGGCCCGAAAAAACGGGGCGCGTTGCTCAGCAAACTCGCCGAACTGGTCGAGGCAAACGTCGAAACCCTCGCCAACATCGAAACGATGGACAATGGCGCACTGTTGCGGTCGCACCTGCGGGGCGTTATGCCTCGCGTCGCGATGAACATCCGATTCTTCGCCGACTACGCCATCAACGATCTTCACCACGAGGCGTTTGAGACGCGCGGGCATACCAACAACATCTCGTGGGACCCGTCCGGAGTCGCCGCGCTCATCACCCCGTGGAACGCACCGCTCATGCTCGCGACGTGGAAGATTGGACCGGCGCTCGCCGCCGGCGACACCGTCGTTCTCAAACCCGCCGAGTGGACGCCGCTCACGGCGTCGTACTTCGCCGACCTCACGAAACAAGCGGGCATCCCCGACGGAGTTTTCAACGTGGTGTTCGGTTACGGCACCGAGGCCGGCGCAGCCCTCACCGCTCACCCCGGCATCTCGCGTATCTCGTTCACGGGGTCTGTGCCAACCGCCAAGATTATTGCGCACGCTGCGGCGGATAACCTCACCCCCGTATCGTTCGAACTCGGGGGCAAGAGCCCGTGCATCGTCATGGGCGATGCCGACCTCGACCTCGCGGCGGAAATCGCGGTCGAACAGTACGACAACGCCGGGCAAGTCTGCTTGTCGGGAACTCGCATCCTGGTGCACGAGTCGGTTGCCGATGAGTTCGCCGAGAAGTTCCGCGAAAAGGCCGCCGCGATTGTCCAGGGGGACCCGCGCGATCCCGCGACCGACATTGGACCGCAGATTCACCAGGTGCACTTCGACCGCATCAAGGGATTCGTCGACCGCGCCGCGGCGGAAGGCCAAGAGATTGTCTGGGGAGGCGAGCCGAACGCCGAACTTGGCGGGCTGTACTTCAAGCCGACCCTCGTCAAGAACCCGGCCTCGGGCAGCGAAATCGTCTCGGCCGAAATCTTCGGACCCGTGCTCTGCATGCAGACCTTCACGACCGACGACGAGGTCCTCGCGATGGCGAACGGAACAGAGTTCGGCCTCGCCGCCGTCGTGGTGTCGGGAAATCGCGACCACGCCAAACGCATCACCGACGAACTCGTCGCGGGGACGATTTGGGTCAACTGCTTCTTCGTCCGCGACCTGCGGGCCCCCTTCGGCGGTTCGAAGAAGTCGGGAATCGGTCGCGATGGCGGAACCTGGTCGTTCGATTTTTATGCGGATGTCAAAAACACTGTTGTGTCACCAAATGGATGGAAGGAATAAGTCATGGGCGAAGTAGTCGGAGCGGGCCTTCTCGCACACGTACCCACGATCATGTTGCCGGAGGCGGTCCGCAAAGACCTCAACAACGGCGAAGAACTCAGTCTCGTCCCCGGGCTCCGGAAACTTCGCGCGGACGTCTTCGAGACGCTCGACTACGACACTGTCGTTGTCCTCGACAGCCACTGGGCGACGACGGTCGAATTCGTCGTGACGTCGGCAGCCGAACGATCGGGGTTGTTCACCTCGGAGGAACTCCCGCGCGGCATGACCCAGATCCCCTATGCCATCAAGGGTGACCCCGAACTCGCGAAATCCCTCGCCAACTACGACGAGAAGAATGGGACGTGGATCACCCCCATCGCGGACCCGCACCTGCCGATTTTCTATGCGACGGTCAACCTGTGGCATTACCTTGGTCGCGGACTCGACGACAAGGCGTGGATTTCACTGTCGGTCTGTCAGACCGGAACGCCCGAAGACTTCATTCGCGCGGGTCGCGCGCTCGGCGAGGCGATTCGCGACTCCGATCGCAAAGTTCTTCTTCTCGCGTCCGGCGCGCTGTCGCACACGTTCCACAAGCTCCGCGATCTGCGCAAGCACGAATCGAGTGACCCGAAGAACATCTACACACCCGAGGCCTACCAGTACGACCTTCAGGTGCTCGAGTGGATGAAGGCCGGCGACCACGCCGCCATCCTGGGCGACTTCGACACCTTCAAGAAGTACAAGCCGGAAGCCGGTTTCTATCACTACCTCGCGATGGCGGGCGCACTGGGCGAAGAGAACTTCACCGCCAAGGGCGAGATGTACAGCGAATACGAGAACTCGATCGGCACCGGTCAGGTGCACGTGTGGTTCTCGAAGCCCGAGGGTGGATTCGCGCGACCAAAGGACCTGGTGCTGTCTCGTGACTGAGTATCGTCGAATCCTCCTGGACGGTTACCCGACACAGGTCGTGCGTCGCGGCGACGACCTCGTCGCCCATGACGGTCGTGTTGTGGCGATTGCCGACGCGATTCACCTCGCACCAGCCGAGCCGACCAAAATTATCGCGGTGCACCTCAACTTCGATAGCCGTACGCAAGAGTTCATGACGAAATTGCCCGCGGCACCGACGTATTTCCACAAGCCCATCACGGCGCTGAATACCCACGGAGGTGCGGTTGTGCGTCCAGCGGGCTGTAAATGGCTCAATTACGAGGGCGAAATTGTCATCGTGATCGGCAAGACATGCCGAAACATCGCCCCGGAGGACGCCGCTGAATACATCGCGGGGTACACGGTCGGGAACGATTACGGACTCCACGACTTCCGCGACACCGACGCCGGCTCGATGTTGCGCGTCAAGGGCTCGGACACGCTCGCGCCCGTTGGGCCGGGGCTCGTCACCGACTGGGATTTCCGCAACAAGATGCTTCGCACCTATGTGAACGGTGAGGTCAAGCAAGAGGACAACACCGACAACATGGAGTGGGACATGCACTATCTGGTCGCCGACATCGCGCGAACAATCACGCTTGTTCCCGGCGACATGTTGTTCGCGGGCACACCCGCGAATTCGCGTCCCGTACAGCCCGGCGATGTCGTCGAGGTCGAGGTCGAAGGCCTCGGGCGCCTCACGAACCACATCGTCGAGGGCCCAACCCCGATCCGCACGGATGTCGGCGCTCAACCTACCGAAAGCGAAGAGGTCGTCTCGACCGCGATGGGTGGCGATTGGGAGTTCCGCGGCATCCGCACGCCGTCCAAAGACCTGTACCCGTCAACCGTCGAGGAGAAACCATGACGCTCAAGATTCACGTAGACATGGACAAGTGCCAGCACTACGGTCAGTGTGTCTTTGACGCACCCAGTGTGTTCCGACTGAACGACGACGACAAACTCGAGTACCAGTCGACCGCCGACGACAGCGAGCGCGAAAATATCCAGCTCGCAATCGAAATCTGCCCGATGCAGGCCATCACGTTCGTCGAATAAGCCGTCGCCGTGACTCGTCCCGTTGTGATTGTCGGAGCCTCGATGGGCGGCCTACGTGCGGCAGAAACGCTTCGCAATTCCGGCTATTCGGGCGAGTTGGTCGTCATCGGCGACGAACCGCACGCTCCCTATAACCGCCCACCCCTGTCCAAAGAGGTTCTCGCCGTCCACGTCGATCATGAGGCTGTCGCGTTCACGCTCAGTCCGGTACTCGACGATGTGACGTGGATCACGGGTAACGGGGTCGTGTCGTCGAACCTCGACGACCACACTGTGACGCTCGCTGACGGTCGAGTGGTCGAATTTGAACAACTCATCATTGCGACGGGGCTTCGATCGAGGCGACTCACGGAATTAGGACGGCCCGCTCGGGGTGTTCACGCGATTCGCACCCTGGATGATGCCATCGCGCTGCGTGAGGTACTCGTCCCCGGTGCTCGGGTCGTGGTCTACGGAGCGGGGTTCATCGGGTGCGAGGCTGCCGCCACCGCAACCAAACTGGGAACACAGGTGACCGTGGTTGGGAAGGGCCCCGTCCCCATGTTGCGGCCGCTCGGCCGACAACTCGCCGACGACATTCAACGTCGCCACGAAGCGCACGGCGTGACCTTCCGCAACAACACACGCATCGTGAAAATTCTTGGTGACGACACGGTCACGGGGGTCGAACTCGACAACGGCGAGGTGCTGGAATGCGACGTCCTCATCGAAGCCCTCGGGTCGCTTCCCAATGTGGAGTTCCTCACGGGGAACGACATCGACATCGAATCCGGCGTTCACGTCAACGGGACGCTCCACGCGCTCCGCGCCGACGGCACTCCGTGGCCGGATGTCTTTGCCATCGGAGACGTGGCGCGATTCCCGATTCCCCAATTCGACCCACATACGCGTCGAGTCGAGCACTGGAACATCCCCACGGAAATGGCGCGAAAAGTCGGACGCCTGATCGCCCTCTCTCACGGAGAGGACGCTGACGCGCATGCCGCCGAAGTCGCGAAACAGTTCGCGCCCATTCCGTCGTTCTGGAGCGACCAGTTCGAGGTGTCCCTCCTGTCGTACGGGCTGCTCGACCAGGGGGACGATATTCGCCTTCTCGAGGGCGAGGTCGGGGGCGATTGTCTCTACGGGTACTACCGAG
>JBIIFF010000054.1:0-8876 GCA_044237445.1 Microbacteriaceae bacterium
ATTCCGTGGACACGGTCCGTCCGCGCATCCATCGTGTCGTCACGGCACGAAGCGACCACAACCCTCGTCACCGCGATCAACGCCGCCAAGGTCACTCCCGCCGTTTTCCTGTCGGGTTCGGCGGTCGGGATTTACGGCGACCGTGGCGATGAGGCTGTTGACGAAAAGAGCGCACGCGGAACAGGCTTCCTTGCCGACGTCGTCGAAGCGTGGGAACGCGATGCGAGCGGCGCGAAATGTCGGACCGTGTTTCTTCGAACCGGACTCGTTCTCGGTGACGGCGGTGCGCTCGCGCCGCTTCGACTCGCCACCTCACTGTTCGCCGGTGCTCGCGTCGGGACGGGCCGCCAGTGGTGGCCGTGGATCAGCCTTCGTGACCATGTTCGCGCCATCGTGCACCTCATCGACTCGACACTCGTCGGCCCCGTCAACCTGGTCGGTCCGACCCCCGCGCGATCCGCGGATGTCACCCGCGAACTCGCCCGCCTGTTGTGGCGTCCGCACCTGTTTGTGATTCCCGCGTTCGCCATCGGCCTGTTGGGCGCCGCGGGACGGGAACTGCTGTTGTGGTCACAGAAAGTGTCACCGACCGCCCTCGTGAAGGACGGCTTCACGTTCGAGCACCGAAAGATGCCGGCGGGACTGCGCTGGGCTATCTGGGAAAAGCGCCGGTAACGAACCGCAGTCCGCGGACAATCGACCCGAATCGGACAGGGTTTCGTAACCACAACAGCGCTCTGGGCACCGGCGCGAACCACCCGAACACGCGATCGAACACACGCGATCGGGCACGCGCGTCCGCGTCGGTTCCGAAACGAGTCCCCGACGAGTCTTTCGGGTGCTGGCTGAAGGTGATGGGGAAATACTCGCACTTCAACCGCGCGTTGTTCGCGTCGGCGACAAAGATGTATTCGTCGCCCAGGAAGTTGTCGGTGCCCGCACCGAAGTTCTCGTCGAACGATACCCCCGCGCCTCGAATCGCGTCGGTTCGGACCGCCAACTCGATCGTGCCCACCCGCCCCGAGTTCCAGACCGTCGCCACTTCGCGGATCGCGGGATAGCGCTTGCGCAGCGCCCCCGTTTCGTCCTGAGCCCGTCCGAGAAACACCGCGAGGCGCGGGTTGTCGTCGAAGGTTTCAATCACCTCGGCAATTCCGTCTGGCAACCAGGTCACGTCCTCTTCGCCGAACACGAGCACCTCGCCGGTCGCTTCGCGAATGGCCGCGTTGCGGCTCACCGCCACGCCGGTCGCATCGAGGCGGATGACGCGCACGTCCTTCCGCTTCGGCGCAGCGCCCTTGGCGCCCTGCACGATCACCAGGATCTCGGTCGAGGGATTTGCCGGCGGCAACTCGATTCGCGTGAGCCCGTCGGACACCACCGAATACGCGATTGTGAGAGCCGGCCTAATCACTGTTGACTCGCGCGCGGGCAAAGCGCATCAATCCGGTCGAGATACCCGAATACATTTGGCCGATCATCCGCACCGCGAGGAACGACACCAGCGCCGCACCCGCGGGGATTTCGCCCAGAATGGTCAGCGCGATGAGCACGGCCATCAGAATCATGACGCCGACACTCGAAAGCAAGGAACCCAGTTCGCCCGCCTTGATTCGGGCGCGAACCTTGTCGGCACTCGACGCGGGGTCCTTCGAAAACTGTTGTTTCCGAAATCGCTGTTGGGTGACGAGTTGACGGCGGAGCGTCATTCCGAACACCTGAAGCACGGCAAGAGCAATCAGGACGTTCGCGGCGGCGAACAGCGGTGACAACAGAAAGAGCGCGGCGGACACGACCACGATTCGCGCCACCATCGAGAGAATCGAGGTGAGTTCCATCGCCGTCGCCCACCGCCAGGACTCCCCCGCGCGGGAGGCGGAGGTTCCCTGGAACGCCTTTTCGAACACGTTGACCCGGTACAGGCTCTGACCGAAGTTGAGAACGCGCAGCCCACCGAACACGACGAGGAACGCGATCGCGAGCCAGATTGTTTCGTTGGTTGACCGGGCCGGACCCTCACCGGGAATGATGATGGTCGAAAACAGTTGAGCCGCGAGAAGTTCGGCGGCGGACACCAGCGCACCGAACAGGACGAGTCCCGCGACGACCCAGGAATCACGACGTGTGCGGAAGAGGTCGGCCATCGCCGACCGGAACTCCGACACGAGAGAAATCATGGGACTATCGCAGACTGTCCAGCACGGTCAAACCGCGATTGATGGCGTCGATGATTTCATCCTTCTTGGCTTCGCTCACGACGTCGTCGCGCTCGATGTTGGCAAATGAATACTTGCGTAGGTCGAGCGGAACCGCAATGGGGCTGATTGTGTCGAGCCCCACGCCCATCGCGTAGTCGCCGTACTTCAGGCCGGATCCGTGCACGGCGTCCTCGAAGCCCTCGAAGGTGACAAGAGAGCAGGGGATGCCGTAGGACTGGCACACGATGAATACGTGCATCGCACTCGTGACGACTCGATCGAAACGGATCAGTTCACCGAGGAAATCGGCGATCTTGTTCGGGGACGACAGCAGCACCGACAGTTCCTCGAAATTGTCCGGAAGGCGCATCGGCAGAGTGTTGTGAGTGAAGTGGCGGATAAACGCGACCCGGCCGTTGGTCTTTTTCGGACGCTCGAGCGGAATGATGCGCGACATGATCGCGCCGGGGTCGCCGAACGATTCAACGTCCGGCCCGCCGCACTCGCGGACGAGTTTCGCGGTCAACGGTCCACGCACCGACATGTACTGGGCCTTCGGATGCAACTCGACATCGTCCGACGAAATTCCTGTGCCAATCACAATCGATGACGGCGTAATGAATCGCCCGATCGAGCCGGTCGAGATGAGGTGCGGCTCGACAATCGGCGCCGTCGGCGAGTGGTAAAGGATTCGGTCGGTCGTGTAATTCGCGATGATGAGCGGGCTGAGCCAGTCACCGAAGTTACCGGGGAACGGGCGCGCCCACCACGTCAGCGTGACGTGGTTCTCGGAGGTGCGACCCGAGTAGTGCGCGAACGTGTTCGCCGCGACGACCGTTGCGCGTTCCTCTTTCGTCGTCACCCCCATCGAATTGAGCTGAGTCGCGAATTCTTCGATCTCGGCGACATTCCCGTCAAACCCGGCGCGCAAAATCTTGTGGGTAATTGTCCGGCGCGACAACGTCGTTCCCACCGAACCCTGCCCCGTCAAAATCGCGGTGACGCCAATACGGTCCGCGATGTTGATCAATCGACGAGCGACCGGCTTCGGGAACTTCGCCAGAACCTTCTTGCCGACGTTCACGATTCTTTTACGTGTCGACTGTTTCGACGTCGACTTGTGTTGCTCGACCTTGCCCTTGAATTCCGCGACGTTCCCCGACGACCCGAAAACGAAAAACGTTTCGACGTGAAGAGACGGGTCGCCCTTGCCGACGACACCGGCGGACGGAATCACCTGGAAGGTCAGCGAGTCAGCGTTTTGACGCCAGCCGTCCTCAAAGAAGTAATCATCGGTCGCCTTGAGCACTGACGTGCGTTCCACCTCGGCCGCATCCGAAATCATTTTGCGGGCGTTCACGCTCGTGCCGACACCCCAAAAACACGGTTCCCAAAAACGGGTGCGGTTCTGATACCCGATTGTCAGCGACGACCCGAAGCCGCGCTGGAAACCGATGATGTCGGCGCTCGAATTGCGAATGTAGTCGGGAAGGGACAGCAGTCGGCAGTCGACGTCAATCCAGAAGACCTTTTTGTTCGGGAACCGCTCGCACACCGACTGCAGAAATGGAACTTTCTGGCGGCACAGGTCCGCCCAGTCTTGGCCCGGCTTTTTGGCAATCTCGTCGAGGACGTAATCGACCCCGAGCTTGTCCAGATCCGCTTTCAGAGCCTTCGCTTCGTTTCGGTAATACTCATCGTCCGTATAGAACGAACACACCACGATCGAGCTCATGGAATCCTTCCCCGTCTGGCTAACGGTTCAGTTTATCCGTCTGGCGGGTTGCTACGAGTGCACCGAGATGGCCGCGGTGTTGAGCGGCACATCGTTGTCGCGTCCGAGGAACGTGAACACCCCGCGCCAGAACCCGATGCCCCAGGACAGGTGCATGGTGGGCAAAACAGCCATCAGCGCGATGCGCGACTTGAGGCTGAGACCCTTCGACAGCCACGCGCCACCGAGCACCACCGCGGCGTAGGCGAACAGGGGCAAGAGCCACCAGGCGTTCAACGTCGTCATGAAGCCGAAGAACGCGGCGACCGCCGAGAGCACGAACGTGGGGGGCACGAGGTATTTGAGCCGCGCCCGCTTGGGGTTCGCGAGCAGAATGTAGGCGCGGAACGTTCCCGTCGTGAGGAACTGGCGCGCCAGCGACACGATGTCCCGCCGCGGGTAATACCCCACCGTGAGCCGGGGGTCGAACCACACGACCTTGCCGCTTTCGCGCAGTCGAGCATTGAGTTCCCAGTCCTGGCCGCGAACCAACAGTTCGTTGAACCCACCGACCTCGAGCACGTCGTTGCGACGGAAAACACCGAGATACACGGTGTCCGCGGGACCCGCCGCACCACCCGTGTGAATCGGACCACCGCCGAGCCCGATGAAGTTACCGTACGCCCACGCGACCGCCTTCTGAATCGAGGAATGGCCGCGGGCCTCCATGATTCCACCCACGTTCGATGCCTTCGTTTCGGTGATGATGTCGAGGGCGAGTTTGGTGTAACCGGGTTCCAGTTCGCTATGTGCATCAACCCGCACAATCACGTCCGCATTGGTCGCGAGCAGCGCGATGTTCAGCGCGGCTGGCGTGCTGCCCGACGGATTGTCGACCAGAACGAGCGGAAACTCTTTGGCTAACTCGTTCGCGATCTCGCGGGTCTTGTCCTCGGACGGACCGATCGCGACAACAATCTGTGTTCCCTTAGGGTTTTTCTGAGCGATGATGCTCTCGACCGCCGTGCGCAAATACCGCGCATCGTTTCGGACCGGCATGACGTAGGCGACGCTGAGCGGCTTTGCTCGAGGTCCCGACACAGTCATGAACGCGAGTCTACCGCCCACAGTTTGATTGCCTGGCGGACCATCGCGCGCCCTTCACGGCGGCGGCTCACGGTGTCAAGAGTCAACCCGAGCACGAGAGCGTCCTGCCAGGTCGCGGGCACCGGGGTTGCCACAACCTCTTCGACCGCAGCGAGATCGCGGCGATTGATGACGGGCAGTTGCGGCTCACCGCGTTCGGCGAGGTATTGGGTGAACAGGCGCTGCGCGTCCCGCCCGAACTTGAGTTCACGAAACAACGACCAAATGCCGATGATGGGTGCCACGAACAGGGCGACGCCGTACAGCAGAGTGAACGGCTCGCCGGACAACACCAGCAGCGCCGCCTGATACGCCGCAAACGCGATGTACAGCGCCAACAGGGCGGACATGAAAATGACACCGGCGATAGTACGGATGTTGCTGAACTTCATTGGATTCCCATCACTCGGTCGAGGCCGACAGTAACGCCGGCGGATGTCGCAGCAAACCGAATGGCGGCGGCGATGCCGCTGTCGTAGGAATCGCGCGAGAGCGTCTCGTGGCGAATGGTGACGGTCTCGCCGTTGCCCTCGAACGTGACAAGCTGTTCCGCGATGGCGTCGGGCAGGCGGTGGGACGTGATGGGGACACCGGCGACGATGTGGTCGCCAGGTGTGGTGGCGGGTTGGTCGGGCGTTTCCACTCGGGCCGCGGAAATCGCCTCGGCGGTGTGCGTGCTCGTTCCGGACGGAGCATCGACCTTCGAAACGTGATGCGTCTCGTCGATGCGCGCGTTCGGGATGAATCGCGCAACAATCGCGCTGACGTGCGTAGCGACCATCGACCCGATACTGAAGTTGGGGATGACGACCACGTTTGCCGTGGCCGGCAGGTTTTTCGCCTCCAGTGCCGCCGCGGACCACCCACTCGTGCCAATCAGGATTCGCTGCCCGTTGCTCACCGCGCGATCGAGGACCGCGGTCGACACATCGTGACGGCTCGCGTCGATGACGAGGTCGGCTCCGTCCATTTCGGCGAGGTCTGATTGCGAGTTCAACCGGGCGATAATCTCAAACCCGTCCATTGCCTCGACGACGCGAACGACCTGCGCGCCGAAGCGGCCTGTCGCCCCCACAACCGCCACTGTCGTCATGCCTTAAGCCTATGTTGCGGCAGCCAACCCAGTTACACCAGGGACGCGAAGGTGTCGGTCGTGATGTCCCCCACCGCCGCGATGCTCATGGGTCGGGCGATAAGCGTGCGGGCGAGATCCGCGACCGTGTCCGCGGTGACGGCGTCGAGCATGCGCTCGACTTCATCGAGGTCACGATATTCTCCGCTGAATTCCGCTCGCGCGAGGCGGTTCATCCGCGAATCCGTGGACTCGAGCGAAAGTGTTGACGACCCGAGGATTTGCCCGCGAGCCCGGTTCAGCTCGGCGTCGGTGACCGTGGCCATGGATTCGAAACCGTCGCGCATCAATTGCGCGACCTCCGTCACATGGTGCGGAGCACACCCGGCCGCCATCCCCAGCACCCCGGCGTCCGAGTACATCACCGGGAACGAGTCCACCGAGTAGGCGAGGCCGCGCTTTTCGCGGATCTCTTGGAACAGTCGTGCGGACGACCCGCCCCCCAGTATCGCTGACAACACGTTGAGGTCGGTGCGGCGCGGATCGCTCGCAACCACCCCGGGGACGCCCATCATGACGACGACCTGCTCGAGTGGGCGGTGCATCACGAGAACGTCGGTGCGGCCCGCGATTGCCGCCTCGGACTGCGGTCGACGCGCCTCGGGCTCGCCGTCCTCCATTGACCAACCGACGAGCGAGTCCAAGACCATCGCAACAAGTGAGTCATGGTCGACGTCGCCCGCCGCGGTGACGATCAGGTCGCGCGGCTGGTACCGGTCGGCATAGTGTTCGACGACCGAGTCTCGCTTGGCGCCCTCAATGTCCGCGACTGTCCCGCCGATCGGCCGCGCGAGTGGCGAGTCCCCAAAGATTCCGACGAAAAACTGTTCCGCGCACACGTCGTCGGGGTCGTCGGCCGCCATCGCGAGTTCCTCGAGGATGACCGTCCGTTCCATCTCGAACGCGTCCGCCGCCAACAGCGAGTTCGACACCTGGTCGCCCAGAACTCGGACCGCCTCGGCCAAATCCCCCGACCGGACTCGCGCCAGGTAACAGGTGTTCTCTTTCGCCGTCAGCGCGTTGTGATACGCACCCATCGCGTCGAACGTTTCGGAAATGGTGAAGGCATCGCGCGTGCTCGTCCCTTTGAACAGCAGGTGTTCGAGGAAGTGAGTCGACCCGTGGTGGCCGGCGTCTTCATCGCGCGAGCCAGCACCAATCCAGAAACCGATGGTCACCGATCGAGACCCCGGCACGCGCTCGGTCAGAATACGCAGGCCGCTCGAGTGGACCGTCCGGCGAACCTCACAATCGCCTGTTGACGTGAACGAGATGGACGGTTCGGTGAGGGGAAGTTCGATATGCGCCATGAGAGTTCGAGCCTACACACGCTTACGGATGACTCATCCGACAGGGATGATCGGTTTGGACGGGGCGTCAGGAAATGTGGCTTACGGACAACCCATCCGACAGACATAAAAAACGGGGGCGAGCCGAAGCCCGCCCCCGCCGTGAAGCAACTGCTTAGTCGCGGAACTCGGTCTTGGCGAATTCCTTGTCGTCTTCCGCCGACTTGATACGTGCGATCGAGAAGACGATGAGACCGAAGAGGCACTTCGCGAGGATGTCGGCGATGGTGTAGCCGACCTCACGCGCGACGAATGCGTTGGCATCGAATGCCGTTGCGCTCATGCCGAGGATGTACGTGATGGGGTAAACGCCCCACGTAGCGAGAAGGACGAGACGCAGGGTCGAAACCTTCTTGCGAACCGCGGCCGACTGCTTGGCCAGGCTCTTGCCGAGCTCGATGAAGAGCACGAACAGGATGTAGAGGAACGGGATGGTCGAGAGGACCAGCCAGATTTCCGCACCCCAACCGAAGAGGTCGATGTTGGCGTCTCCGGGGTAACCGAGAACGATCATCGCGGCCGCTGCGGGAACCAGGCGGTTCAAGAGCGAACGCTGAAGTGCCATCGCAAGTCCGAGAACGGCAACGGTCTCGACCAAGAGGAGCGGAACGGTGAGGAGCCAGTCAACGTAGCGGTAACCGACGTTGTAGGCATCTGCGTTGTTGCCCTCCGTGCCGGCGAATGCGTGGTTGAACGAGTCGAACATGCGGAAGTAGTGGTACGCAGCGATTGCGGTCACCGTTCCCGAGATCATGACGGCCATGCGGTAACGGGGTGCAACCCGCTCGCGTGCGATGAACAAGAAGACGGTGGTGAACAACATGCTCGCTATACCCAGCGACATCATGTTGTAGACCACATTGAATTGGTTGTTGTCTAGCAACGTTGACAGAGAATTCATGTCCAGCCTTTGCTTGTAACTCTGGCGGTGTCCCGGAGGGCCCTACCAGCGGGAGTTATCCCTAACACGGGAACGTGTTTCCCGTGCGTTTCGTACGATACTACTTTTTCTCCCAAAACTCACTAGGTCGAAGCAACAAAAAATACGGGGACGAGCCGAAGCCCGCCCCCGCGTTTCGTGGAACGTTTTACTCGGTGTCGGCCTCGGCCGCGTCCGAACCGCCGGCGTCACCTTCGACGACGGGGACGAGCGAGAGCTTGCCCCGGTCATCGATCTTGGCGATTTCGACGAGGACCTTCTGTCCGACCGAGAGCACGTCTTCCGCGTTCTCGACGCGCTTGCCACCCGAGAGCTTGCGCAGCTCAGAGATGTGCAGCAGTCCGTCTTTGCCGGGCATGAGCGACACGAACGCACCGAACGCCGCGATCTTGACGAC
>JBIIFF010000071.1:0-6253 GCA_044237445.1 Microbacteriaceae bacterium
CATGGCGACTTTCGGTTAGAGCGACTGGATCCAGTTGCGCAGAAGCCGCAGCCCCGCCTCGCCGGATTTCTCGGGGTGAAACTGGGTTGCGGTCAACGGTCCGTTTTCGACCGCCGCGATAAAGCGCTCGCCGTGAGTCGCGAATGTCACGCGCGGCGAGGCAAACGCGCCATAGGCCTCGAGCGTCCAGTCGGTTGCGGCGTAGGAGTGCACGAAATAGAACCGCTCGGTTTCGACGCCCGCGAACAGGACGGAATCGGGGGCCGCGTCGATGGTGTTCCAGCCCATGTGCGGCAGGATCGGCGCGTCGAGTTGAACGACGGTCCCGGGCCACTGCCCCAACCCCGCGGTGTCGAGCTCGTGTTCAACCCCACGGTCGAACAGAATTTGCATTCCGACACAGATTCCCAGCACCGGTCGACCGCCCGCAAGTCGGCGTTCGATCATCTCGTCACCGCGAACCTCGCGCAGTTGCTCCATCACCGCGCCGAACGCACCGACGCCGGGCACAACGAGCCCGTCCGCGTTGGCGACTGCGTCGCGGTCTCGGGTAAGTGTGACGTCACCGCCCGCAGCAACGAGAGCCTTGACCGCCGAATGGACGTTTCCCGAGCCGTAATCGAGAACGGCAACCGACGGGCGGTCAGCCGCCACTTAGAGTGCGCCCTTGGTCGACGGTATTCCGGTGACGCGCGCGTCGCGTGACACGGCCGTTCCGAAGGCCCTCGCGAAGGCCTTGAATTCGGCTTCGGCGATGTGGTGTGGGTCGCGCCCGTCGAGCACCGTGATGTGAACCGTCAAATCAGCGTTGAGGGCGATCGCCTCGAACACGTGTCGCACGAGAGAACCGGTGAAGTGGCCACCGATTTTGTGGAGCGCGAAGCCTTCGGGTTCGCCGCTGTGAACCAAATACGGACGGCCCGAAATGTCAACGACGGCCCGAGCGAGAGCATCGTCGAGCGGAACGTGCGCGTCGCCGTATCGCGTGATCCCCGATTTGTCACCGAGCGCCTCGGTGATCGCCTGCCCGAGCGCAATCGCGGTGTCCTCGACCGTGTGATGGATGTCGATGTGCAGGTCGCCCGTCGCCGTGATCGTCAGATCACACAGCGAATGACGAGCGAACGCGGTCAACATGTGGTCGAAAAACGGCACGCCGGTGTCGATGGTGGATTGGCCCGACCCGTCAAGGTCGAGAAACAGTTCTATGGACGATTCGGACGTCTTTCGCGAAATGGTCGCGGTGCGGTGGGAGGCGGTCACGGTCCAATTCTAGCGGCGAGGCCGATTGATACATCTGGGTCGATCTGGGGTCCAACTATCTACCCAGCGACGTTCAGGATGCGCGCCTAACGCCCCAAGACGATTGTTCGGTATTCGCTCGGACTCATGACCCGACGCCCGACCAGGTCGACGGCGTGGTGGACTCTTTCCACGAGGGCGGGATTGGTCGCTAACTGTTCCCGTCGATGGTCTAGATAGATTCCGTCTTCGAGGCCAACTCGAACACCGCCACCAGCAGCAATTGCCATCATGGTTGCGGTGACCTGCGCATCACCCAGACCAGCCCCGCTCCAATGAGCGCGGGGTGGGAGTCGGTCGATCGCCAGTCCGAACTCGGTCGGCGTTGCTTGAATACCCGCGATGTTCCCGAGAAAAATGTTGGCGGGGAAATCCCCGATCAAAATACCTTCGCGCTGCAGTACGTGCGCGAAATTGACCATCCCCAGATCGAAGATTTCGAGTTCGGGGACAATGCCGCGGTCACGCATGATTGTCGCCAACCCCCGAATTGTTTCGGGTGAATTCAACGACGCTCCGTCAAGGAAATTCATTGACGACATCGTGAGCGACGCAACTTCCGGTTTGATGTCACCATCGAGTGCGAGCACGTCGGCTCGCTTTTCCAACTCGGAAAAATGCCGACCGGAAGTCGACACATTGATCACGAGCTCCGGGTGGCGCTCTCTAATTCTGGTGATGATGTCGGCATAGACATCCCGATGCCACGTGGGGACGCCGTCGTCATCGCGGGCGTGGAGGTGGACCGCCGAGATACCCACCGCAACGGCGGACGACACGTCATCGGCGATTTCGGCCGGTGAAATCGGAACGTGAGGCGTCATTGCCTTTGTCGGGATCATGCCGGTGGGCGCAAGGACTACGGGAACCGGTGTGTTTATTTGTTCGCGCAGTAAGGGCACGTTGTATCCCACTCCTCTGCCGTCTTGATTTCACGGGCTGGATTTCCCACCACAACACTAAACGGGGGAACCGACTTCGTTACCACTGCACCCGCACCGACAATCGCGCCGATGCCAATCTGAAGCCCAGGGAGCACTACGGCGCCCGCGCCGATAAATGCACCGGCTCCTACGATGATTTCGCCAGCGAGTGTCACGCCGGGTCCAATGTGTGCGTAATCTCCGATTGAGGTGTGGTGTCCGATTGATGCCGCACGGTTCACGTTTGCAAAGCATCCGATTCGCGCTTTCGCGCCGACCACCACCCCCGCGTTGACATACGCACCGTGGTGAATCTCGACCGACGACGCGAGGGTCGACGTGTTGTCGATGAGCGAAATCGGGTTGGTCCAACCCGAACCGTACGCGGCATCAGCGGTTCCTTTCCGTGCAGCCGCCGAACCCGTACCGAGGACGAATTCGACCGTGCGATCGATCACTGTCGATTCCATCGTCAACCCGGGTAATTCGGGGTCAGCGCTGCCGACGTTGTCGACGCAGATCGGATTGCGACCAAGACGGATGGTCGATTCGGCGACATCCCCGACGTAGGAGGACGCAACGCCGAAGATTGACAGCGGGTGAGCACTCATCGCAGTTTTTCCAGCGCGTCCCGAACGGTTGCCGGTTCGATTTCATAGTTTCGCGATGTGCCCGCTCGAAACGCTTTGATGTTGTAGACGGAGGAACCTCGCGCTGCGAGAACCGAATTGTGGAAGGTCTCATCTCGTTGAGAACTTGGCTTGTTGGGAACAATGACGAGCTGTGAGCCCGGCGGCATAAACATTGACCAGTTGAGGGCGCTTCCCTGCTCTCCCAGCATTTCGGTCGTCGACGTCACCAAACCAATTTGCTCGTCAAGGCTCATTTTTTCCGCAAACACAGTCTCGTAGCCGAATTCTTCGGCGAGCGCGGTGAGTTCGTGACGATTGGCGCAGCCACCGCGTTTACCCGACGTATGGTCCCGGGCGAAATACACCCGCCGTGGCGAAGAGTTTCGGGTCGCACCCGTGAATCGCGCGACAAATTCGTTCAGAGAGTGCGGGTCCGATCGAGCGGAACGCGATTCCGGTTGCAGGTGAGTGGGGACGATGAGTTCGGGCACCCGCACGAGGTGCTCGGCGATGTCCGGCGAGACCCGCGTAACGCGTTCCGGAGAAGAGCCACATCGCCGCAGAAGCTCGGAGTCGTCCCACCTCGTTGCTCCCGCGATGATGGTCATCGAATCGTCGAAACTCGACAGTGCGCTGACGCGGGGAGCAATCTGAAGCAGCCAGTGTCCGAACGCCGTCGACCGGGTGAGGGCCAACCCCGCACGTTCCGAGACCTCGGACGCCACCCATCCGTCGATGTTGAATTTGTAATTTGGTGTCCCGAAGTAGGGGCCTTTGAGCAGGGTTCCGTCCTCGAGCATCACCGCGCCATCGGGCGCGACGATAGCGTTTTTCACCGAGATCAGCCACGGCCCGATCGACCTTTCCCGCAAAACGTCCTGATCCTGCATTCGCCATTGACCTTTGTCGAATACCCGATGGTTTTCGGCCGTGGTGTCGACGACGGTGACGTCTGGTCGCGAGATTATCTCGACCCCGCGAGGAAGCACCGAGCCGTTTCGGAGAGCGGAATCGATGTCGAACTCCCCGCTCAGGGTGAATCGTCGTCGATCGCGCGTGGCTGGAACGGTGTGGTCTGCCACGCGGACTGCCGCCGACGGACGAGCGAATGTCGCGAGTGGTTCGAGCGTCGCGGACTCGAGAGTGACGACCGTGGCCGTCCCGACCGCCTGGGCGAGACTCGCCACGGTCATCCGGTTCACTTCGAGCAAGGTCGCCCCCGAGGATTCGTGGGCGAATCGCGAGTCAACCATCGATTTCGACACGCCTCGCGCACCCGATGTCGCATCGGACATCAGATACACCTGTCCGGTCGCTTTCGCCTCTCCGTCGCTGAAGAGTTGTGTGAACTGCTGCACGCTCGGGTCTGCCGGTCTCGCGTTGGGGATTCGTGCGAACACAGCCGCACCGACGCGGTGCGCGGCGCCGCGGTCGATGAGAACGCCGGCGAAATTGAGCCCGCATGCGGCAAAGACCGGCCCGAGGGCAAACGGTCCCGAATTGGCGAAGACGTGAAGCCCGGGTTTTGTCGTGCCGAGGGAAACCGCGCGCGGACCGATTGAGGCCACGACATCCAGCATTGAGTTGGGATGCCCGATGACAAAGCCGTATTCACCGTCGAGGATTTTCACCTCGGTTTCGGTGAACTGGTTAGGAGCAAGACCGAACCGTTCGCTCACGATCCAACGTCCACCGACCGTGACCGATCCGTCCGGAAAAACGGTCGCGTGGGCGATCGAAATCACCGTTGGCCCGAAGTCGTCCTCCGCAAGAATTGTGACGAACGACGGCCACTGGCTCGTCCGGTCCAGCGAGAGCGATTGGACTCGGTTTAGCGCCCCTCGAATCCGCCCGATTTTCGTCACAGCGGAATTCTATCCGTCGTGGGCGATTCGCGACATCGCGGCGAGGAACGCCGTTGTCTCGGATTCGGTGCCCGCGGACACGCGCAGGTGGTTCGGGATACCGACGTCGCGAATGATGATCCCGTCCTCGAGAAGCCGGGTGTACACGGCGTGCGGGTCGTCGACTCCGCCGAACAGGACGAAGTTTGTGTGCGACGCGTGGGGCGTGTATCCCAGCCCGGCAAGTTCACGCACGAGCCGGTCCCGCTGGGTGCGAATGTCGTCGACCATGCCGAGCATCGTCGGTGCGTGGCGCAGTGCGGAGGTCGCGGCCGCTTGGGTGAGCGCGCTGAGGTGGTAAGGCAGGCGCACGAGACGCAGAGCGTCGATCGCGTCGGGGTGCGCGACCAGATAACCCACGCGGGCGCCGGCGAACGCGAACGCCTTGGACATCGTGCGGCTGATCAACAGTCTCGGGCGTCCCGCGAGTAGTTCCGTCGCGCGCGTCTCGGAGTCGGGCATGAACTCGTGGTACGCCTCGTCGACGATGACGATTCCGTCCGTCGCGTCGTACGCGGCCGCGATGGCGTCGAGCGCGACGCCCGTTCCGGTCGGGTTGTTGGGGGCACAGAAAACGGTGATGTCGGGGTTGTGGGCGTGGATCGCGGCGACCGCAATGTCGGGCGTGATGGCGAAGTCGGGACCGCGTTCGGCGGTCACCCACGCCGTGCCCGTGCCCTCAGCGAGCAGCGGATACATCGAATAGGTCGGCGGGAAACCCAGCAGGCTTCGGCCGGGACCCCCGAACGCCTGCATGATTTGCTGCAGGACCTCGTTCGAACCGTTCGCAGCCCAGAGGTTGTCGGCGGTGACTCCCCCGCCGACGTAACCGGCGAGGGCTTCGCGCAGCGCGGTGAATTCGCGGTCGGGATAGCGGTTGATGCCCGAGAGCGCCTCACCCAGCGCCCTCGCGATGTCCGCCGCGACCTCCGGCGGCACGGGGTGCGTGTTCTCGTTGACGTTCAGTTGAATCGGAACGTGGATCTGCGGGGCGCCATAGGGCTTCTTCCCGCGAAGGTCGTCGCGTACCGGAAGGTCATCGAGGCTCACGGTTCAATCGTAAACGCCGATGTTTTGCGCCACATTTCTTCACCAGTCGTTCACTCGACATTCACCGCGTACTGGGCTCTCGGTATGGCGGGGTTGTCATCCTGTAACCGTGAACATTCGCTCGTATGTCGCCATCGGGGATTCGCTGTCGGAGGGAATGGGTGACCGTTTCTTTCTCACTCATCGGGTGGGAAGCGGGTGGACCGACCGCCTCGCACATCTGCTCGCGACCGACGCCGCCGATCGGGGGGACCCGTTCGAATACGCGAACATTGCGATTCGCGGGTGCAAGCTCGAGGAAATCATGGAGGACCAGATCGAGCACGCGCTGGCTTTGCGCCCCGACCTCGTGACGATCCTCGCGGGCAGTAACAATTTCTTCAGCAATGCCGACACCGTCGCGCGACTCGAGCGCATCTTCCGGTCGGGCCTGCAGCGCCTC
>JBIIFF010000126.1:0-2583 GCA_044237445.1 Microbacteriaceae bacterium
GGCATCCACGTCATCGTCGCGAACACCATCAATCCCTGCCACCTGCGTTTCTTTGGGCCGGTTCGCCCGAACGCCGAACGCATGTCGCGGATGATTGACCGCGTCGCCGTCGAGTTGGGCTTTCCCGTCATTGACGTGTATGGGATGGCAGAACTCGAACACCTCGAGTTCTGGCACCGCGACATGGTGCACTTTTCCGAGATCGGGCACACTCAGATCGCGAATGCCGCTGCCGGGTTGCTCGAAACCAAGTCGCGGTACACGCCGCGCGATTATGAACCGAGCTTTGCGACCGACCGTCGGTTCGGGGAAACGGTCGCGTGGTTCCTGCGCGATGTCGTGCCGTTCATCGATCGCCGACTACGTCGCACAACTGCGGGCGTCGGTATCGCGCCGAAGCTTCCCGCGCTGGTCCCGTGGTCGCTCGTTCCCGAGGTCGAGGACTACTTGCGGCGCGGGTTGGTCGCCCCCTAAATCCTGAGACCTGAATCAGCGTCGAACAGGTGCTGTGAACCCTCGCGGATGCCGATTCCCACTTCGGCGCCTTCGACAATGCCCGTCATTCGCGAGGCTTCCACCACGGCGGTGAGGGATTGTCCCGAGCCGGTGATGTGCACGATCGCGCGCGGACCCAACAGTTCGATGACACTCACGCGTCCCTTGGTGCCCTTGGTGGATGTGGGGTCCAGAATCAGGTCGTCGGGACGGACGCCGAGAGTCACCGGACCCGCCGCCACACCCTTGAGTGGCAACGACAGCCCGGACGTCGCCGAGAACACCCCTGACGCAACCGCGCCTTCCATCAGGTTCATCTTGGGGCTGCCGACAAACGCGGCGACGAACGTGCTGTTCGGCTTGTCGTACACGTCCTTGGGCTTGCCCTGCTGCGCAATCTCGCCGTCGCGCATCACGACGATGAAGTCCGAGAGCGTCATCGCCTCTTCTTGGTCGTGAGTGACGAACAGCGAGGTGATTCCGAGCCTGCGCTGCATCTGCAGCAATTCGGTGCGCATCTCGACGCGAAGCTTCGCGTCGAGGTTGCTGAGCGGTTCGTCAAAGAGGAACACCGCGGGTTCGCGGATGATGGCGCGACCGATGGCGACTCGTTGTTGTTGCCCGCCCGACAGGTCTTTGGGCTTGCGGTCGAGCAACGCGGTCAACCCCATCGTCGCGGCGACGGCATCCGCCTTGGCCAGCGCCTCGGTCCGGTTCATGCGAATCGCCCGCAGCGGGAACGCCAGGTTTTCCCGAACCGTGAGGTGCGGGTATAGGGCGTAGTTCTGAAACACCATCGCGATGTCGCGGTCTTTCGGTTCGAGCCGGGTCACGTCCTTGTCGCCAATGCGAATCGTGCCCGACGTCACGTCTTCGAGCCCCGCGATCATCCGCAGGGTCGTCGTCTTTCCACAACCCGAGGGGCCCACGAGGACCGTGAAGGCGCCGTCAGGCAACTCGAGGTCGAGACCTTTGACAATGGTGTTGTCGCCGAACTGTTTGACGACGTTCTCGAATGTTACGCGTGCCATGTTTCTATTCCTGTCCTTATCCCTTGACGGCTCCGCCACTGATTCCCTGAACCAGTCGCTTTTGCACGAAGAAACTTGCGATAACCACCGGGACGATGGCGATGACGATCGCGGCCGACATCGGTCCCAGCTCGACTCCGCGGAAGGTATTGAACCCCGCGATGGCGACGGGCAGAATCATCGAATTGCTCGGGGACAAAATCAGGCCGTAGAACATGTCGTTCCACGAGAGGGTGAATCCGAATATCGCGGCGGCGCCGATTCCCGGCAGAACCTGCGGCAGCACCACCAAGCGGAACGTGTCGAACCTATTGAATCCGTCGACCCGGGCCTGTTCTTCGATTTCTTTCGGCACCGCCGCAAAGAATCCGATGAGGAACCAGGTGACGACCGGGACGACGAAACTGAGGTGCGAGAAGATGACGGGCACGAGCGTCCCGTTGAGGCGCAACATGTAGGCGACGCTGAGGAACGGGAAGACGAGTACCGCGGGCGGCAACACCTGTGATGCGAGGATGCCGAATCGCGACAGCGATCCGCCGGTCTGGAAACGGGCGATGGAATATGCGCCCATCGATCCGACGACGACCGCGATGGCGACCGTGACCGTGGCGACAAACACGCTGCGGCCGACGGCGGCGAACAGGTCGGAGCCCAATACCTCGGTCCAGTTGGACATTGTCGGCGTGAACCAGACGAGGCCCGGCTGGTTGAGGTCGGCGGGGGTCTTGAAACTCGCGAGCACAACCCACAGCAGTGGCAACGCAACAGCGACAACCGCGAGCGTCAACAGAACGATGCGCGACGCGTCAAAAGTAGTGAACCGTTTCATCGGATGTTCACCCGCTCGAGCCGGCGGAACAGCAGGACGATGACTCCCATGACGATGAGAAGGAGAATGAACGCCATCGCACTCGCTTCGGCGAGGCGGAAATAGGAAATTCCGGTCTGGTACGTCAAGTACTGGATGGTCTTCGTTTCGATGCCGGGGCCACCGCGCGTGGTGGCATAGACGTATTCGAAGACCTTGAGCGCATCGAGCCCGCGCAGCAGAACC
>JBIIFF010000007.1:0-31911 GCA_044237445.1 Microbacteriaceae bacterium
AGGCCTAATAATGGTACTGCCGAGGGTTTCTCGGTGAAAATAGCCGGTGTATGAGAATTCAAAACACACGGTCGTCAGATAGCAATCGAGCACCGCGGGACCGTTGATTCCCAGGGCTTCCTCAGAATCGAAGTACTCACCCGTTGTCGGGTCGTAATAGCCGTAACTCGTGCCGGACGGGACCGATAGGTCGTCTTGCCCGATTATCAGATTCCCCGTGCCAAACTCAATGGCAATTGCGGTGCAGATGGACACGTCGGGGCTCGGGTTGGGAACATCGAACTGTCGCGTTAGTGTTCCTTCCGGGTCGGCAAGCGCAAACGACCAAACGGAGCACCCGTCAAGTCCCGCAACCACGTAGACCTTTTCATCGCGGGGCGAGTAAACCGCTTGAGAAACTTCCTTCAAGCCAAGATCATCACTCAGTGGAATGACTTTCCCCGATTTCGAAATTCGGCCCAAACGAGTTGTCAGACTCGACGTGGGAAATCCAACCTCGCTATATTCGAGAGTCAACATTGACCCACCTTTGAACGAATAGGAAATCGGTTTGGCCACAGCGGTCGTTGTGCCCATACCCGCAAAGACGAGGCTCAAAGCCGTCGTTATGACAATGCTTTTGTGTCGTCGCTTCATGATCTCAACTCTCTAAGTTCACAACTAACTGGTTACAAACTCTATTCAAATCTCAGGGGTAGGGGTAGGGGTAGGGGTAGGGGATGGTACGAAAACAAGCACGCCCAGGTTCATTATTCCAATCTACGCGGCGGGCGTCTGCGACCAAACTAAGCAATTTGGCCCGCTTTCACCCATTGTTCTGAATAAAGAAAATCGAGTCAGTAAACCAGACCTCGCGCGTTTCGGCGTCGCGCAACAAATTCCCCCACGCCACTCGGCGGTTTTTGAACGAAAGAACCCCGAGGCGCGAGTCCAAATATGTTCGCGTCCCCAGTAACCACGCGGTGTCCCGCGCATCGAATTGCGCGTCGATGATATAGCCTCGTAAACCCTTGATACTTCGCTGTACCGGCGTTTCCATATAGGCGAGAACGTATTTGCCATCCGAGCCAACGCGCAACATCTTTTGGTCGCTTCGCACATCTATTCCCACAATTGGCCACGAAAACTCTCCGCCGAAAGATGTTGGGGAGATGTAGGTGCCCGAATCCCGCGCGTAGGTGTCGTGGTGTCCTACTTCGGCGGAGCCGCTATCAAGAGCCCAGATTGCCAGACGCTCGTCGAATACGTAAAGCGACTGACAACTGGTCCGAGTGGACGGCAGTTGGAAGAGAGTGACCGGGTCGACAGACGGCGTCGCGGGATCCCACGTCATCACGGTGCATCGCTCGTCGCTACTACCGCCCAAAAGGGCACGGGCGAGTATGTACACCAGCCCGTTATCTTCCGAATAGTCAGCACTCGTGATGGATGGCAGTCCCCAATCGTCACTGACGGCGGTGACTCGACCGGTGCGGCCAATCGTGCCGACTCGGACGGTCTGGTCGGCGCCATCACCTGCCTTGAACTCAATGGTGTACATCGTACCGTCGCCGAAGGAATAGGGACGAGGTTTGGCGTGCGCCTCGGTGACCCCGATGGACGAGAACAGAACCCCGAGTCCGGCGGCAGAAGCCAATAGTGTCGCAAGTGATTTTTTCATGAGGTTCCTTTCGGTCCGCCTCACTCTAGCGCGCCAGAGAAAAAAACTAAACGGTTGTTGTACCCCCTACAGGATTCGAACCTGCGACCTTCTACGCCGGAGGTAGACGCTCTATCCACTGAGCTAAAGGGGCTTGCGCCCCCAGCCTACTAGCGCGGAGAGTGTCGCTCGAGAAATTCAAACACCGCCCGATCGTCGACCCCCGGGAACGTGCCGTGATGAACGGGGGTCAGCACGTGCGAGTGCATCGCCGCGCTCGTCCAGGTGTTGCCGGTCCACCGCGCGGCGAGCCGGTCGCTCGGAAGGACACAACAGGTCGGGTCGGGGCACGTCGAAACCTTGCGGTCGCTCGTGTCGCGGCCACGGAACCACTTGGATTCGGTGAAAGGAACCCCGACGGTAATCGAGAAGTTGCCGTCGACGCCTGATCCGGTTTGGGTGGATTCCCAGAAGGTTCCCTCGGGGGTGTCGGTGTATTGGTAATACTCGGTCGTCCGACTGACTCGTTCGAGGGCGACCCGCGCACTCCAGTTCCGGCACAGTCGCTGTCCTTCGACACTGCCCGTGACATCGGTGGGAATCGGCAGTCCGTCGTTTTCGTAAGCCTTGTAGACGGCACCCTCGTTCCCGACTCGCAGAAAGTGGACAGGGATGTCCAGGTGGCTGGTGGCGAGGTTCGTGAATCGCATGGACGCGACTTCGTGCGTCACACCAAAGGCGTCCCGAAAATCCTCGACGGCGATATTGCGGTCGGCCTTGGCTTTGGACAAAAACTCAATCGCTTGCCGGCGGGGCATGATTGCGGCCGCAGCGACGTAGTTGATCTCGAGGCGTTGCCGGAGAAACTCCGAGTAACTGGACGGAATGTCATGTTCCAGGATTCGATGCGCAATCGCCTGAATCGCCATCGACCGCAACCCGTGCCCGCCCGGAATCGAGGCGGGGGGCAGATACACGTGTCCATTGGCCCAGTCGGTGATGCTCCGGGCGGATTCCGGCAGATCGTCTACATAAATAATGTCGAGCCCGAATCGTTCTGCCATCTGGCTCATCTCACGGTGGGTGAGTGCGCCGGTCGTGTGCCCGACCTGGTCGGACAGGTCTTGACCAATTTCTTCGAGATCGGGTCGATAGTTGTTGATGTCCCGCATGATCTGACGCAGTTCCGTGTTGGCGCGGCGGGCTTCCTCCGGAGTTGCAATCGCCGTCGTTTCTCGGCGCACGAGTTCCCGGTGCAGTCCCAGCAGCGCATCGAGGGTTTCGTCACTGAGGGTTTTCCCGATTCGTGTTCGAGGAATTCCCAAACGCGTCGCGAGGGGCGATCGTTGAAGTTCGTCGAGTTCGAGCTCTTTCGCACTTCGTTCGTCGGGTGCTCCGGGTTCAATCAAGGTGTTGAGGCTGACCCCCAGCGCATCGGCGATGGATGTGATGAGACCGATTTTGGGCTCGCGCTTGCCGTTTTCGATGATGGAGAGTTGGCTGCCGGACAACCCGACCTTCTCGCTCAAGGCGTCCAGCGTGAGATTGGCGCGGTTACGGTAATGGCGGATTCGCCTTCCCATGGTTTGTGCATTACCCATGCGACAAGAATAGACGAAAAGTTGTGAAAAACGCAAGAAAAGCATTTCTTTCATCTTAAAAATCGGGCGTGTTGCGTCAAACTGCGAGATTGTTGGAGCATGACGCCATCCTCCCCGAAATTGACACCATCGACCTCGGCTGCTTCGCGCCTCGTCCCGCCGACGACGCGCGAAGACCTGCGGGAGTGGGTTGACCAGATTGCCGGGCTGACCACACCCGACCAGATCCGCTGGTGTGATGGATCGCTGGCGGAACGCCAGGGCCTCATCGACGAATTGGTGGCGGCCACGACACTCATTCCCCTGGACGGAGAACTTCGTCCCAACTCGTACCTCGCGCGAAGCGACCCCGACGACGTGGCGCGGGTGGAGGGTCGAACGTTCATCTGTTCCGAATCCGAAAGAGACGCGGGCCCCACCAATAATTGGTGTGACCCAACAGAGATGCGGTCGACGCTGACCGAACTCTTCACCGGCTCGATGCGCGGCCGAACCCTTTACGTGGTCCCGTTCCTGATGGGTCCCGTCGGTTCGCCCGTGACCCGAGTCGGCGTCGAAATCACCGACTCCCCTTACGTCGTTATGTCGATGGGAACCATGACGCGAATGGGACGAGTCGCACTGGACCTCATCGAGGATGGCGCCGACTGGGTCAAAGCCCTCCACACTGTTGGGGCGCCGCTCGAGAGCGGAGAAAAAGATGTCCCGTGGCCGTGCAACTCGACCAAATACATCAGCCACTTCCCCGAGACGCGCGAGATCTGGTCGTACGGTTCCGCTTATGGCGGCAACGCGCTTCTCGGCAAGAAGGCGTTCGCACTTCGAATTGGATCGGTGATTGCGCGCGACGAAGGGTGGCTCGCGGAGCACATGATGCTCGTGCGCGTGACGTCACCGGAAGGACAAGTTGCTCACATCGCAGCGGCGTTCCCCAGCGCATGTGGAAAAACCAACTTCGCCATGATGCAACCGACACTGCCGGGTTGGCAGGTCGAGACTCTGGGTGACGACATCGTCTGGATGTGGATTGACGACCACGGAATCTTGCGCGCGCTCAATCCCGAAGCTGGGCTGTTCGGCGTAGCACCCGGCACCAGCGACGCGACCAATCCTGTCGCGATCCAGACGCTGTGGGGGAATACGGTGTTCACCAACGTCGCATTGACCGACGACGGCGACGTGTGGTGGGAGGGGCTGACCCAAGAGAAGCCCGACCACCTGATCGATTGGACCGGCGCCGAGTGGACTCCGGCCAGCGGAACCCCCGCGGCACACCCCAACTCGCGCTTCACCGTGGCGATGGATCAGTGCCCGACTGCCGCGAGCGAATGGTCCGATCCGCGCGGAGTCGTCGTCGATGCGATTGTGTTCGGAGGGCGTCGGTCGGACACCATGCCTCTCGTCACCGAGGCGCGTTCGTGGGCTCACGGTGTCTACCTCGGAGCGACGATGGCGTCCGAGCGGACGGCGGCCGCCGAAGGCACGCTCGGCGAGCTTCGCCGCGATCCGTTCGCCATGGCACCTTTCACCGGCTACAACGTGGGCGAACACTGGGCGCACTGGCTGTCCATCGGCGAGCGCCTGCGTGTCTCGGGACGCTTCCCCCGCATCTTCCACGTGAACTGGTTCCGCCGTGGCGAGGGCGGAGAATTCCTCTGGCCAGGCTTCGGGGATAACGTTCGCGTCGTCAAGTGGATGATGGACCGAATCCGTGGCGACATCGGCGGTGTGGACAGCCCCGTCGGGACTCTTCCCAACCCGTCCGACATCGATTTTGACGGGCTCGAATTGAGCGCGTCGTCCGCGAACGCGATTCTCACCGTCGACGCGTCGCACATCGAAGCCGATGCGCGCGATGTGCAATCTTTGCTCACCCTGGTCGGGTCGACGGTTCCGCCGGAAGTCTGGGCTGAAAACGCCGAAACCATTGATAAGTGCGTGCGCTAATTCGTAACACTATCGTCACCCAAATTGGCAGGGATTCGCTCATCCCAGCGGGTAAATTTAAGGTCATGCACAGGTCTTCGTTGTTCTCTGCGGCAGGATTTCTTGCCCCCGCGGCGCTCGTCGCCGCAACCTTAGCGGGGTGTGCGCCGACGACCGAACCGACGACAGCCCCCACGACCAGTGAATCGGCGTCACCCACCGAGCCGACGGTCGAGCCGACGACTCCTGTCGTCACCGAGACGTTTACGATGCCCGCCGACTGCACCGAGATTTTGCCCCCGGCAAACATCGCCAAATTCGAGTCGGACGGGATTACCCTGTTGGCCGGTCCCGGTGGTAAATACGGTGACGAACTGATCACGGATCCCACCCCCGAGACGGTTGCGGGGGGGATCTCGTGTTACTTCGGCGTCGACAACGAAGACCTCAATGCCCTGACCGTGGCCTACCTCGTGTCTGCAGTCCCTCTCGACGAGACGACCCGCACCGATGTCATCGCTGACCTCACCGCGCAGGGAATGCTGCAGTCAACCGACGAACGTGGGGACATCTCGTTCGGAGTTCTGGGTGGCGGTGCCGGTCAATCGACCGCGAACTACAACATCATCGCCGTCGACTCGTGGATCTCGGTGATTTCGTCGCAGGGCGGCGAAAAAGCGTTTCTCGCCGCGGTGAAACTCGCCGACGCGGTCCACGTCAACACCTACGAATAGTTTGTGAGCTTCGACCTTCTGGCGGGAGTCCACCCGAGTTGGCTCCCGGCGTTCGACCGGGTGTCGCGAGAACTCGAGGACATCGGCGACCGAATCCACGCCGAGCGCGATTCGGGGAATGCGGTTGCCCCCGCATCCACGGAGATTTTTCTCGCCTTTCGCCAACCACTCGACACAGTCCGCGTCGTTATCCTCGGCCAGGACCCCTACCCGACGCATAGCCACGCGGTGGGGCTCGCGTTTTCGACCGCCCGCGACGTGCGCCCCATTCCTCGAAGCCTCGCGAACATCTATCGAGAATTGCACGACGACCTTGGGATTGCTCCCGCGGAACACGGAGATCTTTCACGGTGGGTCGACCAGGGTGTGTTGCTTCTCAACACGTCGTTGACCGTGCGCGAGGGCGACGCGGGGTCGCACCGATTGTGGCCGTGGAAAAACGTGACGGGGGCGGCGCTACGGGCACTCGCCGAACGTGGCGGCCCCCTCGTCGCCGTGTTGTGGGGGCGCGAAGCTCAGTGGGCGGCACCATTGTTGAAGGGAGTCGACCTCATCGAGTCCACACACCCTTCGCCCCTCTCAGCACACCGTGGCTTTTTCGGTTCGCGTCCGTTCTCGCGGGTCAACGACCTGCTCGTCTCCCAGGGCGGCGAACCGATTGACTGGCGCGTTTAGACTCACTGGCATGACAGCAGTGATATTTCGAACCGTGACCGACGACGATGTTGCCGCCATGCTCGAGATTTACAACCACTACGTCTCGACCTCGAACGTCACCTTTGACCTCGACCCGTGGTCGGCGAAGGACATGGCTCACAAGATTGAAACTGTGGCGGCTGTCGGGATGCCGTTCATCGTCGCCGAACGCGATGGCGAACTTGTCGGCTACGCGTACCTGTCGACGTTCCGCGAGAAGGCGGCGTACGACACGACCATGGAGAACACGCTGTACCTGCGTGAAAGCGCGCGAGGTGTGGGTATCGGGCGTTTGCTGCTGGATGAATTGCTGCGACTCGGGGTCGTCGCCGGGGTTCGCGAGGTCGTCGCTGTCATCGCCGACACCCCCGACGCGGTCCCGTCGATTCGCCTTCATGACGCGGCGGGCTTCGTGCGCGTCGGCGAGATGGACGGGGTCGGTCACAAGTTCGACGAGTGGATTGGTGTCGTGCTGATGCAGAAGTCTTTCGCGCGCGATTAGACCTTTCGTTACGCAATGTTTCACCGCGAATAGTGCTGGCTCCGTGCGCTCCCTACTGTGAAGGGAACCTAAACGAAGGAGCCCACATGTCGTGGAAGTTTGAAACCCAACAGATTCACGCGGGCGCAGCGCCGGATCCCGTCACGAATGCCCGCGCCGTCCCGATCTACCGCACCACCGCGTACGTGTTCAACGACTCCGACCACGCGAAGAACCTCTTCGCGCTCGCCGAGTTCGGGAACATTTACACCCGCATCATGAACCCGACCCAGGACGTCGCCGAACAGCGCATCACTGCGCTCGAAGGTGGAACCGCGTCTCTGTTGGTGTCGTCGGGCTCGGCGGCCACGACCTATGCCGTGCTCAACATTGCTGGAGCCGGCGACCACATCGTGTCGTCGTCCAGCATCTACGGCGGAACGTACAACCTGTTCCATTACACGCTCGCAAAGCTCGGCATCGAGGTGACCTTCGTCAACGACCAGGACAACCTCGACGAGTGGAAGGCCGCCGTTCGCCCCAACACCAAGTTGTTCTTCGGTGAGACGATTGCGAACCCGCGAATCAACATCCTTGACATCGAGGGCGTCTCGAAGGTTGCACACGACGCTGGCGTTCCGCTCATTGTCGACAACACCATCGCCACCCCGTACCTGATTCGTCCGTTCGAGCACGGGGCCGACATCATCATTCACTCCGCCACCAAGTTCCTCGGTGGACACGGAACCGTCGTTGCCGGCGCGATCGTCGACGGTGGGAAGTTCGCCTGGTCGAAGAACGTCGAAAAGTTCCCCGGACTCACCGAGCCCGACCCGTCGTACCACGGTGCGTCGTTCACGACCGTTCTGGGCGACGGAATCGCTTACATCATCAAAGCGCGTATTCAATTGCTCCGTGACATCGGTGCGGCTGTTGCTCCCGACAACGCGTGGGCGATTCTGCAGGGCATCGAGACGCTGTCGCTTCGCATGGAGCGCCATGTCTCGAACGCGAATGCGGTCGCGCGCTGGCTCGAGGCTCACGCCGATGTCGCCACCGTGTTTCACGCGGGACTCGAATCGAGCCCGTGGTACAAGGCGGGCCAAAAGTACGCCCCCAAGGGTGCCGGCGCAGTGCTGTCGTTCGAGCTCAAGGGTGGCGTCAAGGCCGGCCGTGCGCTCGTCGAGTCGACGAAGTTGTTCAGCCACGTCGCCAACATCGGTGACGTGCGTTCGCTGATCATTCACCCGGCGTCGACGACACACTCGCAGCTTTCGCCCGAAGAGCAGTTGAGTGCGGGTGTCACCCCCGGACTGGTCCGACTCTCGGTCGGCCTCGAGCACATCGATGACATCATCGCTGACCTTGAATCCGGTTTCGCCGCCGCACGAAAAGCCAAGTAACAGCGAGCGGGTCGGGGCTTTCGCCTCGACCCGCTCAACTTTCCCGCGTGGCAGACTAGGCACACCATGGATTGGCAAACGTCTGAAGAGACCGTCCCCACGGCATTCGTCACCGAGGGGACCGTCCGCGCGCTCGGAGCCCCACCGGTCACCGGCGCCTGGCGCGACGGCGACCATCTCGGTAATCGACTTTTCGCGCAATTAGGCGACCTCCCCCTCGACAGCGGCGAGACCCTTCCGCGAGCCCGCCTTGCCTACGAGACGTGGGGAACGCCAAACGCCGACATGTCGAACGCGGTGCTCATCATCCATTCGTTGACCGCTGATTCTCATGTCGTCGGACCGGCCGGGCCCGGGCACCCGACGGCCGGCTGGTGGGGTGGCGTTGTGGGTGACGGTTTGGGAATCGATACCTCGCGCTGGTTTGTCGTGTGTGCAAACACCCTTGGCGGGTGCCAGGGTTCAACGGGACCGTCGTCGGTCACCGCGAACGGTCGCGAATGGGGGTCGCGATTTCCGTATCTGACAATTCGCGACCAGACCCGCGCATTACAGAAATTGGCGGAGACGCTGGGGATTGAGCGGTGGGCTGGCATCGTCGGCGGAAGCGCTGCCGGAATGAGCGCCCTCGAATACGCGGTCCTCTACCCGGACGGGGTCGAGCGCCTCGCGCTTCTCGCCACGTGTGGAGTGACGAGCGCCGATCAGATTTCGCTCAACTCGGTGCAAATCGAAGCGATCCGAATGGACCCGCTGTTTTCGGGCGGGGATTATTACGAACAGGACGAGGGCCCATATCGGGGACTAGCTCTCGCGCGACGGCTCGCCCTGCTGTCCTATCGGTCGCCGGCCGAATTCAACGACCGTTTCGATCGCGCTTGGCAGAGCGAGATCAGTCCGCTCGGTTCAGGCGGTCGATTCGCGGTTGAGTCATACCTCGACTTCCACGGCAACAAATTCACACGGCGATTCGACGCCAATTCGTACGTCACTCTGGTGGAAGCGATGAACTCGCACGACGTCACCCGCGACCGCGGCTCGTTCGCCGACGTGGTTGGAAGTGTGACCGCGCGCTCGCTCGTCCTCGGAATTGATTCCGACCGCCTGTTTCCCCTCGCCCAGCAGGTTGCGCTCGCCGAACATCTGCCGAACCACGTCGGCGGCCGCGACGCCCACCTCATGTCGTCACCGTTCGGACACGACGCCTTTTTGATTGCCGATGTCGAGGTCGGCGAATTGCTTCGCCAACTTTTCGACGCGTAACTGTGTCAGCAGGACCACCGACGAGGCGACAAGAAGCGCGATTTCGGTGAGATTACGAACCGTCACCAACATCAGGGGCACCGTCCGCAGTTCGAGGAATGCGAAATAGGCGTAGGGGTAGATCACGTGGGTGAGCACCGCAACGGAACCGATGAGCGCCACCAGAACCGCGGTGGCGCGGGAAGCGTTGGCCAACACCATCGCAACGAGCGGAACGGCGAACCACGAGACGAACTGTGGGGAACCGACCTTGTTCGTCGTGACGAGCAGGCTCACCAACACGAGCAGCGAATACCCGAACGAGGCCGACGCTGTCGTCGCTGATCGTCCGTTTGCAACGAGAGCGAATGCCACCGCCAGTAGCGCGACCACCTGGGCTATGGTGAGCACCTGGGCGACCAGAGACGTCCCCGGCCCAACGATTTCGAAGGTGTGGATGTCGGCCGAGTACGTTACGACCGACTGCCCCGCCGCCCAGGCATCCCAGAGCCACGGGGTGGCCGCAACGGCTTCGACCTGTATTCCCCGACCCTGCTGCTGGGACAAAAAACTGAACACGGAAAAACTGTCGCCCACCACGATTCCCGCCACCGCGAGTGCTATCGCAGTTCCGATTGACCACGTGGCGAAGGAGGCGAAACGGGCCGAGCGCATCGCCGCCAGACCCACCGCGACGGGCCACACTTTCACCCAGGTGGCAACCGCGACGAGAACGCCGCTGACGCGAGGTGAGCGTTCGAGGATAGTGACCGCGATGATGGCGAGAGCAACAGTGACGGCATCGATCCGTCCGAGCGCGATCGGCCCGAGAGCGAGTTGAAAGGCCAGCCACACAAAGGCGGCAGTGAGACTTCGACGCGCGACAAATGCGAGGGCGACAGCGTCAACAATCACGACGAGAACGAACCACGCGGCGACTCCTTCAGTCGCGATGGCGATGGGGACCAGTGCGAGAAACGGATACACGCCGGGGGCGGTGAGTCCGGGGTAATCGCCGGAGATCAACGCGTCGATCCACCATGCGGGATAGATGACCTGGACGTCGCCGAGTGGACCGTTCGGTGCGAACAGATTTTCCATTATGAGAACCGCGTGGACCAGTCCGAACGCCGCCCAGACCGCGACGGCCCGCGCGCGGTTCATCGTGACAACAGGGTGCGAATGACCGACGGAATCGCGGCGATCAAGTGGTCCATCAGGAACGGACCGCCCGATGATGCCGATTGTGCGGCGAGAGAGTGAATGACGACGGACGCGGCCGCTATTCGGGCCACATCTCGGGGGCGAGCGGCGAGTTCACGGGCTCGTGTGGCGAGCAGAGCGCCCATCACCCCGCCCAGAACATCACCGGCACCGGCGATGGCGAGCCACGGCGGAGCAAGCGAGACCGAAAACTCGTCGCCGAATTGATTCGCAATCGACGTCGTCGCACCCTTGAGGACAACGGTCGCATTCCACTGTGACGCCGCGAGCAGGGCGTACTCGGCGGGAGCGCCCTCGACCGCTTCCCTCGAAACACCAAACACTTTGGCCATTTCCCCGGCGTGAGGCGTGGCGATGATGGGTCCGCCTGTCACGGGTAACAGTCCGATTGCGCCGGCGTCGACTACGGTCGGTTTGCCCTCGCCCAGCGCACGGCGCGCGCGGTCCATCGCTTCGAGGTCGGTTTCGACCATTCCCGAACCGACGACCCAGGCCGACACCGCGCCGAATCCGAGAACTGCTTCGGGTCGGCGGACGAGCAGCGGGCGGGTTGCCTCGGCGGGTCCGACGTAACGGACCATCCCGATCCCGGTGGCGAGCGCACCATCGACACCCAAGAGAGCGGCTCCGGGATACGCCGTTGATCCCGTCGCGAAACCGAGGACGCCACGCGAGTATTTGTGGTCTAGTGCTGTGGGCGCGCGATACTCGGCGGCGGCATCGCTCGCATCAAATACTTCTACACCCATGCCGATAGCCTATTCCGCCCAACTCTCGTCCTATACTGGATGGAGCCCTAGGAGTGTTATGACTGTCCCCGCCCTGTTTCAGCCCCTCACCATTCGCGGCGTGACGTTCCCCAACAGAATTTGGCTGGCGCCACTGTGTGAGTATTCGGCGAAACAGGATGGCATCCCCACCGATTGGCATTTCGTCCACCTTGGTTCGTTCGCGGTGGGCCGAGCGGGACTCGTGATGGCCGAAGCGACCGCGATCAATGCGGTCGGTCGAATTTCTCCTCACGACGTCGGCATCTGGAATGACGAGCAGGTGTCCGCGTGGGCTCGCATCACGGACTTCATTCATTCGCAGGGCGTGGTGGCGGGGATTCAACTGGCCCACGCCGGACGTAAAGGATCGACCGCTCCCGGCTGGGGTGCGGACTATGAGAATTCCACCCCACGCGACCAGGGCGGATGGCAGACCGTCGCCCCCAGCGCCATCGCCTTCGGCGAGTACGACGCGCCCGCCGAACTGGACGCCGCGGGCATTGACGACGTTGTGTCGGATTGGGTCGCGGCCGCGAAACGAGCTGTGGCCGCCGGTTTCGATGTCATCGAGGTTCACGCGGCACACGGTTACCTGTTGCATCAATTTCTCTCGCCCATCACCAACGAACGAACCGATGACTACGGCGGATCCCTCGACAATCGCGCCCGACTGCTTCGTCGAGTGGTCCGCGGTGTCCGCGAGGCCGTTGGGGACACCGTTCCCGTATTTGTCCGAGTGAGCGCCACCGACTGGGACGAGCGAGGAATCACGGTCGAGGATGTTGCCACCGTCGCCGGGTGGGTGCACGACGACGGCGCTGACCTGATCGACACGTCAACGGGGGGAATCGCCCCCGGAATTCCGATTCCAACCGGACCCGGCTATCAGGTCGAGTTCGCCGACACCATTCGGCGAACCGCCGAGATTGCCACCAACGCGGTCGGACTCATCACGCTTCCCGAACAGGCGAACGAGATCGTCGAGTCGGGCAAAGCGGATGCCGTGATGCTCGGCCGTGAAATGATGCGCGACCCGAATTTCGCGCTTCGTGCGTCAACTGCTCTCGGTTACAAACTTCCGTACTGGCCCGACCAGTACCTGCGCGCTCAGCCCTAGCGACGACGGCGGGTGACGTCCTGGACCTCGCCCACGAGTTCTTCGATGATGTCCTCAAGGAACAACAATCCGACCGTCGCACCGCTGCGGTCGAACACTCGGGCGACGTGCGAACCCGTTCGGCGTAGAGTCGCCAGGGCATCTTCGAGGTCGATTCCGCGATAGAGCGAAACAAGTTGACGAATTCGTTTGAGCGGAATGGCATCATCCACCTCGTCGTCGTCACGCCCCAACACATCCTTGAGGTGAACGTAACCCGCGGGGTTGCCCGCGCCGTCGAGGAGGACGTAGCGGCTAAACCCGCGCTGGGTGACCTCGCGTTCGACATCGCTCGCGCTCGCCCCCTCCGGCAACGTCACAATCTCCGACAGCGGAACGGTGATGTCCTTGACCTTCTTGGTGGTGAACTCGATGGTCGCCGACACGGCACCCGCGGCGTCGGTCAGTTTTCCTTCTTTTTGCGACTGTTGAACGATTGTCGCCATTTCGTCGAGCGTGTACACCGACTGGGCTTCGTCTTTCGGTTCGATGCCCGCCAGTCGAACGAGCCCGTTCGACAGGGTGTTGAGAAAAGCGATGACCGGGGTGAAGAGCCACGCGACGGCCACCAGCGGGGGTGCGAGGATGAGCACCGCGCGATCGGGCACCGAGAACGCGATGTTCTTCGGCACCATCTCGCCGATGACGACGTGCAACACCGTGACCAGGAGGATGGCGATCACCAACGAGACAATCGAAATCACCTCGGGAGGAAGTCCGGTCGGGTAGAGCGCGACTTCGAGCAAGTGGTGGATGGCGGGTTCCGACACCCCCAGAATCATGAGCGAACACACCGTGATTCCCAATTGGGACGTGGCGAGCATGAACGATGCTCGTTCCATCGCCTTCAGTGCGACTTTTGCCGCCCACGAACCCGATTCCGCGAGCGGTTCGACCTGCGATCGACGGGCGGCGATGACGGCGAACTCGGCGCTGACGAAGAAGGCGTTGAACGCCAGCAAGACGACCAGCCAGATGATTCCTTCGACATCACTCATCGGAATCCTCCCTCGGGGAAAAGCGAACTCGGTCGATTCGGCGACCGTCCATACGTTCGACCAGGAACTGGCCGCCACACGCATCGAGCGTTGCGCCCACCTCTGGCAGGTGGCCCCACTGACTCAACAGGTAGCCGCCAACTGTTTCCCACGGACCATCGTCGGGAACGACAATTCCGGCGCGTTCATGAAGTTCGTCGGGTCGAAGGGACGCGGGGAACGTGACGATGTCCCCCATTTTGACGACGTCAGCTTTGGCGCGGTCGTGTTCATCGCTCACTTCACCGATAAGTTCCTCGATGAGGTCCTCCAGCGTGGCAATTCCCGCGGTGCCGCCATATTCGTCCACGACAATCGACATTTGATAGCCGCCCTGTCGCAGTTCACCGAGCAGGACATCGAGGTTCATCGTTTCGGGCACGCGCAGCGCCTCGCCCTGGATGGCACCCACCGGCACTTCGGCACGCCGTTCCCGTGGAACAGCGACGGCGTGCTTGACGTGAACGATTCCGACGATGTCATCGGCATCGTCGTCAATCACGGGGAAACGCGAATACCCGGTCTTTCGGGTGAGCGCGATGACATCATTCGCCGAATCACCCACCCGAATTGTGGCAACGCGAGTCCGTGGAGTCATGATGTCCTGAGCTTCGTGATTGCTGAAGGACAGGGCTTTACCCAGAAGCGTCGCCGTGTCCTCTTCCAACGTGCCATGCATCGAGCTATGGCGAACCGCCGACGCGAGTTCCTCAGCGGTTCGAGCCGACGACAGTTCTTCTTTCGGCTCGATGCCGAACGCGCGCACGATCATGTTCGCCGTGTGATTGAGGAACTTCACGAACGGCGAGAAAATCCAGGTGAATGCTAACTGGAATGGGGCGACGACCTTGACTACCCGCCGGGGGACCGCGAGCGCCATGTTTTTGGGTGCCAATTCGCCCACAATCATGGACAAAATCGTTGCGAGAACGATGGCCGACACAATCGCAACAACGGCGGCCACTCCGGCGCTGAGCCCCCACCCGATGAGAACCGGCGTGAGGAGAGAACTGATGGCCGGTTCCATCAACCAACCGGTCAAGAGGGTCGTGAGAGTGATGCCCAATTGAGCGGACGACAGATGAGTCGACGTCCGTCTCAGCGCGCGAATGGCGAGTGCAAACCCGCCTTCACCCGCATCTCGCCGGGCTTCGAGGTCTGCGCGGTCGAGCGAGACGAGAGCAAACTCGGAGGCGACAAAAAAGCCCGTTCCGACAGTGAGAAGCAAACCGATACCGACAAACACCCATTCGTTCATTCGACACCTCGGAGGAAAACACTCGGAGGTGTCGACTGACTATGCGGGCCATCCATAGCATTTATCTTATCGCGCGGCGCACGATGTCCACAGTGTGCGAACGACACAACCACGGGACTAGGCTAGATAGCGATGGCGACACACTTCCATCGGATTTCCAACAACGAGGTGACAATTCACAGTGTCCAATGACGGAACAACGGACCCCCCTGCCGAAGACTTCGGAGCCAACGATTGGCTCGTCGATGAAATGTATGAATCGTGGGTGAAAGACCCCGCGTCCGTTGACCCGTCGTGGATTCCCACCCTCCAGAAGTACGCGGCGAAATTGGAAACGGATGGCACGACAGCAGCCACCGCGCCGGTGGGCCCGGCTTCGACCCCCGCCTTCGACCCGAATGTCACGGGTCCGATTACCGCCCTGCAACCAGCCGCTCGAACCACGTCCGTGAAACCGACCGAAGCGCCCGTTCCCGCCCAAGCGCCCGGTACTTCCCGCCCATCGGAGTCGACTCAGGACAACACGGTTTCTCCGCTCAAGGGCATGGCGAAATCTCTCGCGGCGAACATGGATGCGAGCCTCTCCGTCCCCACCGCGACCAGCGTTCGCACCGTCCCCGCGAAACTCATGATCGACAATCGAATTGTCATCAACAACCACCTCGGTCGAACCCGCGGTGGAAAGGTGTCGTTCACGCACCTCATCGGGTGGGCGATGGTTCGTGCGATCAAATCCTTCCCGTCACAAAACGTGTTTTACGACGAGCCAGACGGCGTACCGTCGCTCGTGGTGCCGGCACACATCAACCTCGGACTCGCTATCGACGTCCCCAAATCCGACGGAACCCGCGCGTTGCTCGTCCCCGGAATCAAAAAGGCGGAACAAATGAGTTTCGCCGACTTCCTCGAGTCCTACGAAGAAGTGGTGTCTCGCGCTCGCGCCAATAAACTCACCGCCGAGGACTTCGCGGGCAACACCGTGTCTCTGACGAACCCCGGCGGCATCGGTACCGTTCACTCGGTTCCCCGACTGATGCGCGGCCAGGGTTGTATCGTCGGCGCCGGAGCGCTCGATTACCCGGCCGAGTTTCAGGGGTCCGCCGACAAAGTGTTGTTCGATTTGGGCATCTCCAAAACCATCACACTCACCTCGACCTACGACCACCGTGTCATCCAGGGCGCTGGCTCAGGGGAATTTCTCAAGATCGTGCACGGGCTCCTCATCGGTGAGGACGAGTTTTACGAGGACATCTTTGCCGCCCTTCGAATCCCGTACAAACCGATTCGCTGGGCGCAGGACATCAAGGTCGATGATTCCGACGCGATCAACAAGACGGCGCGCGTGCAAGAACTGGTCGATGCGTTCCGTGTTCGCGGGCACCGCATGGCCGACGTCGACCCTCTTCAGTACCAACAGCGTTCACACCCCGACCTGGAAATCGAAAACCACGGACTGACGTTCTGGGATCTCGACCGCGAATTCGTCGTGGGGGGACTGGCCGGGCGCCGAAAGATGTTGCTGCGTGAAGTACTCGGACTGTTGCGTGATTCGTACTGTCGCACTGTCGGAGTCGAATACACGCACCTTCAGGACCCGGAACAACGCCAGTGGTTCCAAGAAATGCTCGAACAGCCGTATCAGAAACCGACGCACGACGAACAGCTTCGCATCCTCGACAAGCTGAATCAGGCTGAGGCGTTCGAGACGTTCCTGCAAACCAAATTTGTCGGCCAAAAGCGCTTTTCGCTCGAGGGTGGCGAATCGATAATCGCTCTGCTCGACGAAATCATTCAGGATGCGGCCGATTTCGGACTCGACGAGGTTGACATCGGAATGGCCCACCGTGGGCGTCTCAACGTCCTCGCGAACATCGCGGGAAAAACCTACGGGCAAATTTTCCGCGAATTCGAGGGGACGACCGACACGAGCACCGTCCAAGGTTCGGGCGACGTGAAGTACCACCTCGGCACGGAGGGCGAATTTGTCACCGCGAAGGGACAAAAAATCCCGGTGTACCTCGCCGCGAACCCGTCCCACCTGGAAGCGGTCAACGGTGTTCTCGAGGGGATCGTTCGGGCAAAACAAGACCACAAGCCCATCGGGTCGTTCACCGTGCTTCCCATTCTCGTTCACGGAGACGCCGCGATGGCGGGTCAGGGAGTTGTCTTGGAGACGCTGCAAATGGCGCAGCTTCGCGGCTACCGCACCGGTGGAACCATCCACGTCGTGGCGAACAATCAGGTCGGTTTCACGACGATGCCGAGAGATGCGCGAACGTCGTTGTATGCCACCGACGTCGCGCGAACGATCCAAGCACCGATCTTCCACGTCAACGGGGACGACCCCGAGGCCGTTGTTCGCGTCGCCCAGATGGCGGTCCGTTACCGTCAACAGTTCAAGCACGACGTCGTGATTGACGTCGTGTGTTACCGACGTCGCGGGCACAACGAGGGTGACGACCCGTCGATGACCCAGCCGCTCATGTACAACCTCATCGAGGCCAAGCGCTCGGTGCGAACCCTCTACGCGGAGTCGCTGGTGGGCCGCGGTGACATCACGCCCGACGAATACGCGGCCGTTCAAGCTAAGTTTCTTGCGCTGTTGGAGAACGCATTCACCGACACGAAAGACGACAACGATTCCGCGGATTGGGCGGGTGGGACCGCGATGGCGGAACAGCCTCAGCGACACCCCGCATCGACGGCGGTGGATCCATCCGTGATTCATCGGATTGGGGACGCTCACGGAAACGTACCGGACGGCTTCTCGGTGCACCCGAAATTGGAACAGTTGTTGGCCAAGCGCGCAGACATGAGCCGCAATGGCGAAATCGATTGGGGCTTCGGCGAGCTGCTCGCACTGGGGTCGTTGTTGGTCGAGGGCAAGAAAGTCCGGTTGGTGGGCCAGGACGCACGTCGCGGAACGTTCGTGCAACGTCACGCGGTGTTCCACGACCGCGAAAACGGCCAGGAATGGCTCCCGCTCATGAACCTCGCCGAAAACCAAGGTCGTTTTTACATCTACGACTCGCTCTTGTCGGAATACGCAGCACTGGCCTACGAATACGGCTACACGGTGGGGAACCCCGACGCGCTCGTTCTGTGGGAAGCCCAGTTCGGCGACTTCGTGAACGGCGCTCAAACGGTCATCGACGAGTTCATCTCGTCATCCGAACAGAAGTGGGGTCAGAACTCGGGGATCGTGTTGTTGCTCCCGCACGGCTACGAGGGTCAGGGCCCCGACCATTCATCGGCACGAATCGAACGCTTCCTTCAGTTGGCGGCCGAGGGCAACATGACCATCGCGCGGCCCTCGACGCCGGCGTCCTATTTCCACCTGCTGCGCCGTCAGGCCTACTCGCAGCCGCAACGACCGCTCGTTGTGTTCACCCCGAAGGCGATGCTGCGTCTTCGCGGAGCAACCAGTTCGGTCGAGGACTTCACCAGCGGAACGTTCGAGCCCGTCCTCGATGACCACACGGTCGAGGGACGGTCGCGTCGGGTCGTGCTGCACGCGGGCAAAATCCACTATGACCTGCTGAGCGAGCGAGAGAAGCGCGGTCTCTCCGACGTCGCGCTCGTTCGAATCGAACAGTTTTACCCGTTCCCCGAGTCACAACTTCGCGACGTCGTGGGCCGCTACCCCGGCGCGGAAATCATGTGGGCACAGGACGAACCCGAAAACCAGGGGGCGTGGCCATTCATTGCGACAGAAATGCGGCGACTCGGATTCCCCGACGTTCACTTCGTCTCTCGGCCAGCGTCGGCGTCACCCGCCGCCGGCTCGTCCAAGCGTTCCGCCGAAGAGCACACCGCTGTGATGGACGGCGTTTTCAACGGCCTCTGACAGCTGGTCGGTTAACTCGTGACGTCAGACGTCACGAATCACCTTCGCATTTTTCACTGAATTGAGAATTGAAATTCGTAAATGATCGGGGGCGGGTTCCGCGCACGCCACTCTGAACTTTTCGGTGAGTGCCTCCAGCACCGCGACTTCTTGCTGGCAACTCTCGCAGGTTTCACAGTGCGCGCGCACGTCCGCGCATTCGATATCGCTCAATTCACGGTCGATCAGGATGTCCAGCCGCTCGCGGGCAGATTCACATCCACAGTCGTGACGAAATTCCATTAGATGTCCTTGCCTTTCTGGTGTTGCAAAACGAGTTCTTTGAGGATTCCACGACCGCGGTTCACTCGAGTCAGCATGGTGTTAAGTGGCACGCCGGCGACGTCGGCCGCCGCCTGATAGGGCATCTCGTCCAGCAGAACCATGGTGAGAGCGGAACGGAACGGTTCACGGACCTCGGTGAACAGGGCCCGAATCTCGTCCAGCGAAATCGCTGCGATCACTGCGCTTTCCGCGCTCGGGGTGAAGTGCGGCCCGTTATCCATGACAATCGACATGTCGCCATAGGTCAGGGGCTCGTTCTTTTCTTTGCGACGAAGGTTGTAGGCCGTGTTGGTGATGATTTTCTTCAACCATCCGAGCGCGTACGTCCCCTGGGTGTATTTGTCCCAGTTCTGGAACGCCTTGCCCATCGCGGTCTGGAGGACTTCTTCCGCCTGTTGTTTGGACAAGTTCAAGCGGTCAATCTCGTAGATCGTGTGGCGGTACAACCGGGGGTACACCGAGTTGTACACGTCTTCGAACGATCCACGGTTGACGTAATTCGTCTCGATTTCGGACGGGTCCCACTCCGCCGAATCGGGAATGACCACCTCTACGGCGTTCGCTTCTTCGCCCGCAAGGATGCCGTTGTCCTCGGGGAAGTAATCTTCAACCATCTTTCGTAATCCTATGGTGTTCTCCTTTTCTATAGCCCTTGAGGGCTGTTCCTCGCGTAGAGTCGAAACCCATGACGTCCCGCGTTTATTCCCACGACAGCGAAAGTTGGGTTGCCCCACGCGCAGCCTCTGCGCTTCACGCCGTCGTCCCCATTCCCGGCAGCAAAAGTCTGACCAACCGCGAGTTGGTTCTTGCTGCCGTGTCCGATCGCCCATCGGCAATCCACCGACCACTCCGTTCGCGCGATTCAGCCCTCATGCTGGACGCCCTCACGCAACTCGGAGTGACCTGTCTCGACAGCGTAATCGAGGGGTCGGACACGTTACTCGTCACTCCAGCGTCGCTGACGGGAAACGTCACCATCGACTGCGGTTTGGCCGGAACAGTGATGCGCTTTGTCCCCCCGCTCGCTGCCCTTGCCAACGGTTCCGTCACCTTCGACGGGGACAGCGGCGCCCGCCAGCGTCCCATGGCAACGACCATCGACAGTCTGCGCAAACTCGGGGTAACCGTCGACGACGACGGCCGCGGTACGTTACCGTTCACCGTCCACGGAACCGGCTCTGTCACGGGGGGCGATGTCTCAATCGACGCCTCGGAATCGTCACAGTTTGTGTCTGGACTGCTTCTCGTCGCCGCTCGATTCGATAACGGCATCACGCTGCGGCACACGGGCTCGCTTTTGCCCTCTACCCCCCACATCGACATGACGGTCGCCTGTCTTCGAGCGCGGAGCGTCACGGTTTCCGAACCGGAAGCGGGAGTGTGGCGAGTCGAGCCCGGTCCGATTTCCGGAATCAACATCGACATGGAACCAGACCTGTCGAACGCGGCACCGTTTTTCGCGGCGGCGCTCGTGGCTGGCGGTCACGTCACTGTCCCGCACTGGCCGAAACACACAACCCAGGTTGGCGACCAGCTCGGACGCTACCTCGAATTGCTGGGAGGCGTGGTCACGCGGGATGAACGGGGACTCACCGTGGACGGTGGCGTCGGCGTAATCGGTGGCACTCCGGTGAACGGCGTGACGTTCGACCTCCGTGACGCCGGAGAGTTAGCGCCAGCTCTGATCGCCGTCGCCGCGCTCGCTGAGGGCCCGTCGACGTTCACCGGAATCGCCCATCTGCGCGGACACGAGACCGACCGGCTCGCCGCGCTTGTCACCGAAATCAATCGGCTCGGCGGAAACGCCACTGAACTTTCCGACGGGATTCACCTCGAGCCCGCAGCGCTCCACGGCGGGGTTTGGCGCACGTATCACGACCACCGCATGGCGACCGCCGGTGCCATCATCGGGCTCGCTGTGGACGGGGTCGTCGTTGAAAACATCGGAACCACCGCCAAAACCATGCCCGACTTCCCCGCTCTGTGGACGGCGATGCTCGCCTCATGACCTGGAACGGGGACGATTCCGACCGTTACGACGACTACGACGAAACGGCAGCGAAAGTGCGGCCACCCAAACGGGGTAGCAAGCCGCGCACGAAGAACCGACCCTCTCACGATGATTCGATTGTGGCGCGCGTCCTCACTGTCGACCGCGGCCGGTACCTGACCCTGGCGGACGAAGGCACACCGCATGAACGCGAAATCATCACCAAACGGGCACGTGAATTATCCCGCACGCCCGTCGTGACCGGCGATCTGGTCGACATCGTCGGCGACACGAGCGGTGATACCGGCTCGCTCGCACGGATCGTCCGAGTTGTTCCGCGCACGACCGTGTTGCGTAGGTCCGCGGACGACAGTGACACCGTTGAGCGCATGATCGTTGCCAACGCGGACCGCATGCTGATTGTGGTGGCCGCCGCCAACCCCGAACCACGCCAGCGACTCGTCGACCGCTACATGGTCGCCGCGTTCGATGCGGGCGTCTTGCCTATTTTGTGTGTGACCAAAACCGACCTCGCCGACCCGACCGAATTCCTCACTCACTTTCGCGGTCTCGATGTGCCGATTGTCACGTCACGGTCCGACGCACCGCCGCTGGCGGAACTGACCGAACTACTCGTCGGACACACGTCCGTCGCCGTCGGGCACTCTGGCGTTGGAAAATCGACGCTCGTCAATGCCCTCATCCCCAGCGCCCATCGAGCGACCGGTGTCGTCAATGATGTAACGGGCCGCGGTCGACACACCTCGTCGTCCACCGCATCGTTTCGATTCCCCGGCGGCGGCTGGCTCATCGACACACCCGGCGTGCGGTCGTTCGGACTTGGCCACGTCAAACCCGAATCAGTTCTCGCGGCCTTCACCGATCTCGCCGAGATCGCCGAAGACTGTCCGCGCGGGTGCAACCACCGCGACGATGATTGTGCGATGGTCGAAGCGGTCACGGCGGGTGTGCTCGGAGAAGAAGGGGCCGCGCGGCTCGACTCCGTACAACGCCTCATCCAGTCCCTCGACTCGGTGGCGTAGCCTGTCCCCGTGACCATTTCACGTTCGGACGACCTTGCGCTCGCGCGCTCACTCGCGTCAATGGCGGACCTCGTGTCCATGCGGCGATACGACAGTCACGATTTCACGGTGTCAACAAAGCCGGACCGCACTCCCGTGACGGAGGCGGACCGCGAGGTCGAGCACGCGATTCGCGAAGGCCTCGCCGCGGCCCGGCCCGATGATGCGATCCTGGGGGAAGAATTCGGGGCGACCGGCCACCAGGACGGGGAACACCGACCGCACCGCCAGTGGATCATCGACCCAATCGACGGGACGGCAAATTTCCTTCGCGGTGTCCCGATCTGGGGAACACTCATCGCTCTCGCCATTGATGGTGTCCCGGTCGTCGGTGTCGTGTCGGCGCCCGCGCTCGGACAGCGCTGGTGGGGGGCGATTGGCTTGGGTGCGTACACTCAGCGCTCCGGCAAGCACGAAGAGCCGCTGCGGGTCAGCGCGGTGTCCCAACTCGGTGACGCCGTCGTCTCGTACAACTCGTTGCCCGGCTGGATTGACGCAGGTCGCGGCGACCAGGCGATTGCCCTGGCTAGGGCTGCGTGGCGCGCCCGCGCTATCGGCGACATGTGGTCCTACATGCTCGTCGCTGAAGGTGCGATTGATGTCGCAACCGAATGTGACCTTCAGCCCTACGACATGGCTGCGCTCGTCCCGATCGTCATCGAAGCAGGCGGTCGATTTACGGATATCAACGGAGTCGACGGCCCCTGGAACGGAACAGCGTGCGCCACGAACGGGCTCTTACACGACGCCGTTCTCGCAACCCTTCGATAGTCTTGGGACGTGCGCCGAATCCCCTTCCCTGTCTTCGTCAGAACAGCCGTGCTGTCCGTGTCTCTCGTTTTTCTCGCGGGGTGCACCACGATTTCCACCCTCGTGGATGTCTATGGTGGGACAGCCCCGGAGGCAACGCCCAGCGCAGCGCCGACCTTTGCTCCGACCGGACTGATTGAGCTTGCCATCGGCGACTGTGTGGACCAAGCCAAATTGGAGGACGGCTCCGCCTCGACCGAACCCCTGGTCGCCTGCGACGAACCCCACGACTTCGAAGTGTTCGCATCCCTGACCCTCGAGGACGGCGCTTACCCCGCGGTGGAATCGCTCGTCACGTTCGGGACGAAGCAGTGCGCGGAAGAGTTTGCGACCTTTATCGGACTCGACTTCGGAATATCCGCTCTTGACTTCCAGTACTACTACCCCACGGAATCGTCGTGGGCCAACGGTGACCGCGGACTCGATTGTGTCGTGTTCGATCCCACCCAAAAAACGACCGGCAGTCTGGCTGGCGCCCAGCGCTAGTACACGCGATGGGCGCCCCTCGACGGTGTCACCACGAACATGTCGGGCTCACCCAATTGGTCGTCGGCAAAAGCTTGACGAACCTTTCGCTCGACGAACGACAACAATTCGATTGGCACAAGAGCGATGACTACGCCACCCAGACCCCCGCCCGTGATCCGAGCCCCCAGAGCGCCCGCCCGTCGCGCGGATCGAACTGCACGGGCGCTGTGCGAGTTTCGCACATCGAAGTCGTCCCTCATCGACAGGTAGGACGCGACGAGAAAATCGCCGATAGCGCGCGGCCCGTCGGACCACAGCAATTCCGCAACCGCCGCCACCCGCGCATTTTCGGTGACCACGTGACGGACTCGTCGGAACGTTTCCTCGTCGTGATGTTCGCGCACCCGTGGCAGGTCATTGACCGAAAGGTCTCGCAGAGTATCGACCCCGAGCGACTCTGCCGCGCGCTCACAGGACGCGCGGCGATCCTGATTGGCTGCCGAGCCGAGTGGACGGTGTCCGTCCGCCACGATGACAAGGAGGGCGAGGTCGGCATCGACCACGCTGAACGGAACCACCGAGGCTTCGGCCAATTGGCAATCTACGAGCACCGCCGAGTCGGTTTCCGCGAATATCGCTGACGCAGCATCCACCATCGTCGTCGGTGTTCCGACCATCTCGTGCTCGGCCCGTAAGCACGCGAGAACCAGATCCATTCGCCCCAGGTCGACTTCCCACAGGTCGTTCACCGCGGCGGCAATCGCAGACGCGATCGCAGAGGTGGCTCCGAAATCCGGGCCAGCGGGGATGTCCGAGTCAATCACGATGTCCAGTCCCGGTGCGCCGCCGTGTGATCCGCCCAGCGCCCACAGCACCCCGAACGGCACCGCCGCCCAGCCACTCACGGACCCCGGAACACAGCGAACTAGTTCGACTGTGGCGGTGTCGCCGGAGGGCGAGACAACCCGCACCCGACCGTCGTCTCGCAGTCCGACCGCGACGACGGCGCTGAGGTTGATGGCGACGGATAATGACAATCCCGCGTTGTAGTCGGTGTGGTCCCCGATCAGGGTGACGCGACCGGGAGCCGACCACACACCTCGGGGTTCCGCCCCGACGACCGCGGTGAACCGCGTCGCGACCCGGTCAATTAGGGTTTCGGGCTCGACCATGCTACGACTGTGCCTGCCGTGCCGACCACGCGGACGCAACCATCGACTCGACGGTGTGACGCTGCGCCCATCCCAAATCGCGGGACGCGCGCGAACCGTCCGCCACAATCCGAGCCGGGTCTCCGTTTCGTCGGGGACGAACGACGGGGGAAAAATCGATACCCGTGACAGTTTTGACCGCTGACATGAACTCACGAACCGACGTTCCGGTTCCGCCGCCCAGGTTGTACACAGCGTCGAGTGGGGCATCCGTCATCAGCGCTTTCGCCGCCGACACGTGGGCTTCCGCCACGTCACTGACGTGAACAAAGTCGCGAACGCAGGTCCCGTCGGGGGTCGGAAAGTCGTCGCCAAAGATTTCAGGTTTGCGGCCGTCCATCACCGCGTCCAACACGAGTGGGAGAAGGTTGTAGGGACTAGTGTCGACCACGTCGTTCGTTCCCGAACCGACGACGTTGAAGTACCGCAGGCTGGTGTGGCGAAGTCCGGACGCTGTGCCCATGTCCCGCATCAACCATTCGCCGATCAGCTTGGACTCGCCATACGGCGATTGCGGATCCGTCGCCGTGTCCTCGGTGACCAGGTCGACCGTCGGGGTCCCGTACACGGCAGCACTGGACGAAAACACCATTCGGTTAACCCCCGCTGTGACCATCACCGACAAGAGGGTGATCGTTCCCGTCACGTTCTGGTCAAACGTGACGAGGGGGTGGGCAACCGACTCCCCCGCGTATTTGTAACCCGCGAGGTGAAACACCCCGTCGAATGAATGCTGGTCGAAAAGCGCCGCCAACAGTTCTACGTCGGTTATCGATCCGCGGACAAAGGTGGCACCCTCGGGAACGAAATCGCGTCGACCCGACGACAGATTGTCGAGAACAACCGTGTCGATACCGTCCGCAATCAACGCGCGAGCAACGTGGGCACCGATGTAGCCCGCACCGCCCGTTAACAACCACGCCATGGCTCTAGCGTAGCCCTCTGGCGTTTAGCTGCGGGGACGAAGGTCAGCAACCATGGGGCACACGAACGGGTCCGAGTTGTTGCTCAGCCCCACCTTGTTCAAGTACACGATGATGGCCATGTAGGACGAAATCAGGTTCATTTCGACCAGGGTGATGTTCTTGTCGTTGCAGTACGCCATCACGATGTCGTGCGCCCGCTTGAGATACGGACGCGCCATCGACGGGAACAGGTGGTGTTCGACCTGATAGTTGAGCCCGCCCATGAGGTTGTCCTTGAGCCAGCTACCGCGGATGTTACGGCTCGTCAGCACCTGGCGTTCGAAGAAGTCGAGCTTGGCGTCGCGCGGAACAAGCGGCATCCCTTTGTGGTTGGGGGCGAACGCCGCACCCATGAAGAATCCGAAAATCATCATCATGAAAACCCACAGGGCGATTGCCCACAGCCAACCAAACATGACGCCCATGATGATGTAAGGCGCGGTCTGGCGAACGACCATGAGGGAAAATTCGAGGACACGGATTCCCAGCGGGCGGTCTTTGCGTCCAATCGCAAGGAACGAATCGAGCAACAGATCAAAACCGGTCAAAAACAGCAGAAACGGAAACAAGTACCCCTGCCGGTTGGAAATCCAGCGTTCGATGCCGCGCTTCTCGTCGCGTGACTCGACCGTGAAACTGAGGACGCGAATCGCGATATCCGGGTCTTCGCCGATGTGGTTCGGCTTTTGGTGGTGCTTGTTGTGCTTGCGCATCCAAAATCCGTACGACAAACCCGCAAAGAGGTTCGAGAGAAACAACCCCGCCCAGTCATTCCATTTGTTGTTGCGGAAAATCTGACGATGTGACGCTTCGTGGGCGATGAAACCGAACTGGGCGCCGACTATGCCCAACAGTCCAGCGATTGCGAATGCCGAGGGAATGATGAGCGAATCGTGTGCACCGGACGCTCCGATGAATCCCCCCGCGGTCCACAAGCCAAGAGCGATGATCGACAGAACCACGAGCCGAATCACGTAGAAACTGGGCTTTTTGTGGAGCAACCCGGCGGCCTTGACCCGGGCCAGAAGTTCGGTGTAGTTCGACGTCGCAGAGGAAACGATAGTGGCGCTCATCGTCCAAGTTTAGGGGGCTTTCCTATGAGAAGCCTCTGTATCGGCATCAACCGCTGAACGTGGCGAACAACCCGATGCCGAGTCCGAGTAGCGCTCCCCACGCGATGACCTCCATAACCGAGCGTCGGAACCGAAACAGCGCAATCGCGGCCAGGAGCGCGATCATGAGAGCGGCGGCATCGAGTGCCTGGTTTGTGGGTAGAAAGACGTTCTGCGCGAACAATATCGCGAGGCTCAACACGACACCGACGACAGCCGCGTTGATGGCGGTGAGTGGGCCAGAGAACGCCGTGCGGTGCCGTGTCGCCTCGACGTATGGGCCACCGGCCAGGATGAAAAAGAACGACGGTAAGAATGTGAACCAGGTCGCGACGACGGCCGCAATAATCCCGGAAACCCAGGACGTGCCTTCACCGAGGAATTCTCCGCCGAAACCACCGACGAAACCAACGAAACTGACGAACATGATGAGTGGTCCAGGCGTCGTTTCACCAAGCGCGAGGCCGTCAACCATTTGCGCGGGCGTCGCCCAACCTGCACTCACCGCACCGTGGAAAACGTAGGGCAACACAGCGTACGCGCCGCCGAACGTGAGAAGAGCGGCCCCGGAGAAAAACAGGGCCATCTCGACGACTGAGTTTTCTGGACCCAGACTCAGCCACAGCGCGCCCACGGGTAACAACCACGCGGCGAGCGATACGGCGAAGGTCCGAACCAGACGCCACGTCGTGATTCGGGCGTGCGGCGGCGTTGGCGTGGTGTCATCGATGATGGCTGGCCCGCCGGCTTCAGCGGTCACCGAATCCCCGCCGCTGTCCTGAAAGACCTTGGGTGCGACGCGCGAACCGACAATCCCGATTACGACGGCGACCGCGAGGATGAGCGGAAACAGAGCCCCCGAGATCAGCATGGCAATCGTGGACAGCCCCGCAATTGCCCAGAGCGTCGGGTGTCGAAGCGAACGCGAACCGATGCGAAAGACGGCATGGGCGATGATTGCGACGACAACGGGTTTGATTGCGGCGAAGATTCCCATGACAATTGCCGTTTCCCCAAACGCGAGGTACAACCACGTGAGCCCGATGAGAATCACCAGCGACGGCAGAATAAACAGAGTCCCCGCAATGACACCGCCGCGCACCCCGTGCATGAGCCACCCGATGTACGTGACGAGCTGTTGGGCCTCTGGGCCGGGCAAGACCATGCAGTAATTCAGCGCGTGCAGAAAACGCTTCTCGGATATCCACCGCCGTTTGACGACGACCTCGTCGTGCAGCATCGAGATCTGGCCAGCCGGTCCGCCGAAACTTGTCAGCCCGAGTTTCCACCAATACGCGAGTGCATGGCGGAACGGAATGGTCGGAGTGGACACGTTCTCAGTCTGACAGACCCGCCTCGCCCCGAACAGTCGCTAGACCGCGATCGACAACGTCACCTCGACGATGTCGCCGACCGAGAGTTTTTCGGGAAGTCTCACCGCGTTCTTTACTGGAACCAGGTAACCACCGTCCTTCGGGAACAACGACGTCGCCGCGGTCGTCGCGCCAACCGAAACCGTCACGGGAATCACACCCCACCCGTACGTGACCATCGATGCGACCTCCGCGATTCGCGCCGCCTCGGTTTCGGGGACACGGACAAAGTAAAACGGCGAAGGTCCTCGCCACTCGAACATGTCGCCCGTAAATTGAATTCTCATGATGGCGCCAAAGCCTTTACGACGTGGTGCGACTTCATCCCCGAAATCTAGCGACGCTCCCGCATCTTTTCGGCCTCGGCGCGAATGTCGTCGTCGGTAATCGGCTTGGCGCCGATGTCCGTGTAAGCGTCGAGATACGCGAACATGACACCAATGCCCATCCCCAACATCACCCACATGGGCCAGAAGTATCCAGGGGTGAACAACCAAATGCCCACCAGGATCGCGTTGACCGCGAGCGTAACGATAAGAAATTCTTTCGCGTCGCGCTTTTTCTTGAGGCTCTTTTTCGCAAGTTCGAGAAGAGCGGGATCGAGGGAATCATCTTTAGTAGCCATACCTACAGGCTAACAGGGCAGCCCGTTGAGACATAGATTGGACACATCATGACCCGCATCGACGTTCAATTAAATCTGCCACACGGCATCGACCACGTGTGGGATCGCCTCACAGATTGGCAGTCGCACTCCGCGTGGATTCCCAACACCGTCGTCACCATCACGAAACAAACCGGTGGTCTGGGGACCGAGTTTGTCGGGATTACCCGAATTGGTCCAATTCGGCTCGACGACCCGATGACTGTTTCCGAATTTCAGACGCCCAGAGCCGGACGCGCTTCCTGCACCATCATCAAGACGGGGTCGGTCCTAGGCGGCACAGCAGGGTTCGTGCTGACAGCGGTGGATGACTCCACGACTCGACTTGATTGGTTCGAAGACATTCACCTCAAGCCGCGAGGGCTTTTCTGGTGGACCGCGCCGTTCGTCATCGCGATCGGAACAATCGCGTTCCGCTCTGCTCTCACGGCATTCGCCGGGACGCTGTAGGCATCAGCGTCGGTCGGGTCTTGCGCTTTTTGGGGTGACTGTTAGGCGCGTCGACGAATCCGTCGGATAACCGACAGGGCTAGCCCAAGAGCAAGTGCCAGCCCACCGAGCACTATGCCGCTGACCGTGTCGAACCCTGTTTGTGGCAGGGTTTCGGGGTTCGAACCGCCACCGCCACCGCCGCCACCGCCACCGCCACCGCCGCCACCGTCGGTCGGAGCCGGGTTATACATGTCAATAATGAAAGTGGTTCGTTCTGGGCTATCCCAGATGTTGTAACCCCACGCGTCCGCCCAACCGTCAACGGGCAGGGTAATCGTGTACGTTCCATCGGCTGACTGCCCCATGTACCCTTCCACAATGGTGCCAGCTGGGTGTCGTACCAAGTGGTACCCACAATTCAGAATGTTGACCGTAATGGTCTGTGTTTGGGTTCCGTCATAGTCGTATTCATAAACACCGTAAAAGATTGCAGGGTCGGCGTCGTAATCCGTATAGGGAGCGCCCTGTGTTTGACCGCAGTCAATTGTGTAGTCGGCCGCATACGCAGGTGCTGCACCAGCTACACCAAAAAGGGCGATGAGAAGTGTGGTGGGCGCTACGAGCCGACCCAGGCGTGAACTCATGACAAAATCCTCCAACTCGAAGGGGAACATTCTTACGCCCTTAACGGTATCACGAGGCCGACAGAGAGCCGGAACGTCGAACGATTAGGCCGTGAATACAACGTCGGGAATTGACCAACGCCTTCGGCGTAAAACTCGCCGAGAGAAACGCTACTTGACGGGTTCGCCGAAAGCGTTGGCGCCCGGCTGGCTGTCCTTCACGAATTGAATGAACAGCATGATCCAGCCCACAATCGGAATCAGGATAAACAGGTAATAGGTTCCGTTGCGTCCGACATCGTGCAGGCGTCGCCATGAAAGAGCGAGAGACGGAACGAAGATTGCGAGCTGCCACAGGTTGGAGGCGAACGAGGATTGCGGGATGGCGAAATCGTTGACGACCATCACCGAGCCGGGGAAAACAGTGGAAATCGCGACGCTCACCAGCGTGGTGAACAACACCGCGTACCAAAATTCACTGCGTCGAGCTCGTCCACTGAATGTGGCGTACTTGGAGAAAAAACTTGCGATCGCTGCGCCGAATGACATGTGGTCCCTAACTGATGGTGGGGTGAATTGTGTGGAATGTGACCAGCCAAATGGTGGAGATGAAAAGACGTCACATTACTCTCACAGCATATCCTTACCGGTGAGTTCTATTGTCCCCCGATTTTTGACGCTATTCCTCATCGCTTTGAGGTTTGGAAACGCCTCATGACCTCGGTGCGAACAACAACGAACGTCTTTGATCGCGAAAGTCTCAGGCGCGAGCGCCGCGACGCAGTGCAAAACCGGCTGCGCCGGCGACGAGCGCCACAATTCCCGCAAACCCGGCGGCATTGTCCTCGATACCTGTTGGCGCGAGACTCTCACCACCAGATCCCGGGATCGCTGGCCGGGGGCCGAAAAGCTTGGCTCCGCCTACCTCGATATAATTATCCCGTTCGTCAGATCCATCGTTCTCCATGTAGAGCAGGACATATCGGCCCGTGGTGTCGTCGAAATCAAACGTTGACACATCGGTGTTGGTGTAGGGAGCGGATCCCACGAAGTCAGACTCATCGACAACCGGGCTGGTTGGCACAACGTTCGTCCAGGAATCGTCACCCTGAGTCGGCGACGTGTCCCCGGTAGCCGAACTGACATCCATCGAGATTGCCGTGACGTTGCCGTCCGAGTCGATCATCTGATAAACCTCAAGTGAACTAAACGTGGCCACCACCCCTAGGTCGATGACCACGAACGCGACACTGTCCTGATCATCCATGGCGGATGTATAGCCAATATCCTCATACGTATGCGTCAATTCACCGCGAGCGTTGGTGGTTGGCGCTGGGTCGCACAAAAATTGCCAGGAAGTCCACGTCGCTTCACAATCGACGCTGCCTGCGGTAAAGACATCACCAACCTCGCCAGCGTCATATGTCCACTCTCCATCGTTAAAGGGCTCCCCGACGAGGCCAATCAAACCATCGTCGTTCGTTATCGAACTGTAGAGTGCGAAAAGGTTCACGTCCTCTTCCACTGCGTGAGAGGAAAGAGCGGAGGTTCCTACAACGAGCGCAGCAGCGAGCAGGAACGAACTGACGATTGGACTAGTCCGTTGAGGCATGAATTTCTCCTGGGGTAGGTTGAAGAGATGAGCTTTCAATGGCAAAAACTATACATGACGACCCCCACATTGACGCCAAGGCGGTCCATTTAATTTTTTTAGTCGACTTTCCGTTTTTCACCTGCTTATTTGCGAGAAAAAAAGAGAACCCCCTATTTCTAGGGGGTTCGGAGTGGAATGTGACCAGCCAAATGGTGGAGATGGGGGGAATTGAACCCCCGTCCAATACGA
>JBIIFF010000055.1:0-8694 GCA_044237445.1 Microbacteriaceae bacterium
ACGGACAAAGGAGTCCCACCATGGTTCATCAACTTGGCACCAGTTCACTCACTGACAACGACGCGTTCGGGAAGCACCAAGCCTCCAACATGCAGCCCGATGTTATTAAGGACCTCGAACAGAAAATCGCCGCCGCGGGCGTCGAATTCATCTATTACATGCTCCCGACCATTGGCGCCAAGGTGGTCGCCAAGATGGTTCCGGCACGGCACCTTCGGCGAAACCTCGAAAAAGGAATTGCCCTGCACCGCACCGCCGTGGCCGACCTGCAATCGACCCGAGAGGGCGAACTGATTGGTGGCGGAATCGGGGCACGCGAGATGATCGCGCTACCCGACCCGGACACGTTCGTCGTTCTGCCGTGGGACACGTCGGTCGCCCGAATGCTCTGTCTCGCCTACGAACCGACGCACTTTGCCGAAGTTGGCGGTCGACCGCTGCAAACCGACTCGCGCGGGCTGCTGATTCGCGCCCACCACGACTTCACCGCTCGCACGGGCTACGAGGTCCGCAGTGGCACCGAACCCGAGATGATGTGGACTGGTCCCGGACTCGAGGTCATCAAAAAAGACGGCGCCAGCCCGGCCTACCAGGTGGAGAACCTGGAACGAATGCGTCCGATTTTCAAGCAGGTCGTTCGTTACGCCCAAGCCTTCGGACTGGACATGATCGAAGGGGACTACGAGGACGACGGACAGTTGGAACTCAACTGGATGTATGACCGGGTCGAACTCACCTCGGACCGTCTCGTCACATACCGCCAGATCTGCAAGCAGGTCGCGCGCGAACAGGGTGTCACGGCGTCGTTCATGCCCAAGCCGTTCAACGGACTCATGGGTAACGGGTGCCACCACAATCTGTCGCTGTGGAAAGACGGGGCGAACGCGTGTATCGAGCCCGGCAACACCCAGATCCACCTGTCGGAGGTCGGGCGCTGGGCGGTCGGTGGAATGCTGACGCACGCAGCGGACTCGACCGTCATCATGGCGAGCACGGTCAACTCGTACAAGCGTTTTTGGGATGCCGGACAGTTTGCGCCGAGCTCGCCCTCGTGGGGACTCGATTCCCGCGCGGGAATGATTCGCATTTCGTCGATCGGGCGAATGGAATATCGCCAGCCCGACTCGAGCGTCAACCCCTATCTGTCCCACACGGCGCTTCTCGCGTCGATCGAGGACGGTTTGGAACGGAAGATCAATTCGGGAGACCCGCTCACGAATGAGAAGGCGAAGGTCGCGAAGTTTGACCTGATGCCGATGACACTAGGAGACGCCATCGTGGAATTCGAAGGAAGTGCCCTTCTGAAGAAAGCGTTCCCCGCGGAATTGCGGGACGTTTTCATCGACCTCAAGAAAGACGAATGGGCCCGTTATTGCGGGGTCATCACCGAATGGGAGTTCGCACAGTACTGGGAGACCCTGCCGTGAGCCGCGCGCTTCGTCTCGCGTGCATTGACGCCGACGCCCCGCCGCTGTTTGATCTCAGCCCCGACGGAATTCACCGAACGGGATACGAACCCGCCGCTGCTGACCTCGTCGCGAGCGTGATGGGCCGCAAGGTCGAATGGGTCATCACCGCGTGGGACAACATGATTCCGATGGTCCAAAACGGCGAGGTCGATGCCGTGTGGTGTGGGCAGGGAATGATTCCCGAACGCATCGCGCTGGTTGATTTCACCCAGCCTTACGCGATTTTCAACGAGACTGTTCTCGTCCGGGCAGACGACCCCGCCCGATCCAACACCGAGATGAACGGCTACAAGGTCGGTGCGATTGCGGGAAGCGCTAACCTCAAGGTCGCTCAGACGATTGTGGGAGCCGAAATCGTCGAATTCTCCGGCGCGAGCGTCTTCGAGGACATGATCGCGGCACTGCGAACGGGAGCAGTCGACGCGTTCGTTGATGACGACGTGGTCATGATTCCGCTCGCCGAAAAAGACCCGGACTTCGTCGTCGCGTTCACCGCCGTCACACGGAACCCCTGGGGTATCGGCGTCCAGAAGGGCAACGCCGAACTTCTCGGTGAATTGAACAGCGCCCTGGACACCGTCATCGCTGACGGCCGTCTCGCGAAGGTGTGGAGCGACTGGATGCCGGACCTACCGTTCCCGCTGACCAAGTAACGCGGTCAACCTCGCACGCCGCGCGCTAGAAGGTGTGTGTGCGGGGGGACGCGACGAGTTGAAGACCGAGATCGACCCCGGGTAACGGGGTGCGAAGCGCGTCTCGAGGGAGTTCTCCGACACGGTTGCCGACCAAGAATCGCCCCGAATTGCCCACAACGATTCGGTCGAACTTGGACACCAACGCCGCGTCCATCGGTATCTGGCGCAGATGGGGCATGACGACGGCTTCGAGTGCTCGAACTTCGGTGTCGCAACCGGCCGTGCCGATGAGGGCTCCGTCGAGGTAAAACGGAACCATGCTCGTGAGGATGTATTGGTCCAACCCTGCGTAATCCAGATACGGTCCCTGAATCGCGGGCGCACCGGTGGTGATCACCTCGGTGAACCAGTCGTAAGTGAGGTAATCGTAGAAACCCGCCGCGTCGGGGTTCAAGGTGAAGACGATTCGCTGGGTTCCGCCGCGAGGCCCTCGTCGCCACCATTCAATTGCGCCCGTCGAGTCGTCGATTATTCCTGGTCCGAGCACAAGCCCGGCCGCCAAGGGAACCGGATGGCGGTTCAGGAACGCGGTCGCAGAGGGCTGAATCGCGCGCAGGTCCTTCTCGGTGAGGTCGCTCCTCTTGCCCAGTGCGTTCCGAATTTCGCGTTCCGACGCCGACGACATCGTCGTCAAGTCGGCAAACAGTTCCGTAAACCACTGACCGATTGCGTCACCCGCGCGTTCGAGTTCTCCCGTCACCGCACTCACTCATGAACCTCGATCGGATAGAGGGTGTCGAGTCGAGCCGCGACGAGTCGGTAAAAGTCACGCGAGGTGTGAAGCCGAACCGCATTTTGGGCCGCTGCGATGTCTCCTGTGCGCACCGCTGCGACAATCTCCAGATGGTCCGCCATCGACCAGTCTCTGTCCTGTGACACGTCCAAAATCGACCACAGAATTTCACTCGACTCGGTCAAAAGTCGCATTTGTGTAGAGACCAGACGTTCCGACTGAGCGAGGGCTGCTAGCTCGATATGAAAACGACTGTCGGCGCGCATGCACGCGTCGGTTGTGGTCGCCTCAGCCATGGTGCGGGTGATGCGTTCGAGGCGATCGATGTCGTGTGGAAAGGCACGTTCGACGACTAGCCGGACGGCGGCAAGACCGGTGGCCAACTGCTCGTCTTCCATGTCGCGCAGTTCGGCCATTGACAACGCGGTGAGTCGCTCGCGAAGCACGCGGCGATCAGTACTCGGGGTACCGATGATGAAGGTGCCACCGCTTCGCCCGCGCCGGGTTTCAATGATTCCTCGCTCGCGAAGTGTGTGGAGCGCGTCCCGAACGGTCGCGGTCGCTACGCCGAACATGACCGTCAACTGGTTTTCAACGGGTAGTTGTTCGCCCTGACGGATGATCCCCAGAGAGATGGCGGTGGATAGCCGATCGACGATCGCATCCGCCCGAAGCACTTCGGGAAGGGGCCGGAAAACCTGGGATCGAAACCCGATTATGTCACTCACGAATCCCCTATCTCGTCGTGTGCGTGACTCTTACGATACTGGCAATTTTTTTGTCAATAACGATTTTCTGCGTGGTTACCAAACGATTGCCCTGTGGACAGACCAGGAGGTCGGATACGCCCCCGCGAAACACTGGACCATGGATTTTTCCGACGATCGCGGAAGCGCGAGCATGGAGTTTCTCGTCGCCGCCATCGGACTGTTGGTGCCGGTGGTCGCGCTCACGGTGACGACGAGCGAAATCGCTTCGGCGACATTCGCCGCTACGGTGTCCGCGCGTCAGGGCGTTCGAGCCTTCACTCTCGCGGACAGTGTCCAAGCGGGGCACACCGCGATCGCCAAGATTACCGACCTCGCCATGACCGACCACGGACTCTCCGATACCGACTGGCGAATCGAACTGGATTGTGCGGGGCGTTCCTGCCGTCAGCGCGGGTCTCTCGTCAGCCTGGCGGTGTCGATTGACGTGCCGTTGCGTTTCATCCCCGCCCTACCGGGAATCGACATCGCGCCGAGCGTCACGGTGTCGCGAAGCGCGACCGCTCGCGTGTCCACCACGTCGGTGAATCGATGACAACGACCTCTGGCGAGCGCGGCTCGATGCTCCCCCTGGTGGCGGGACTTCTCGCCCTGTGCGGTGTCACCGCATTGGGAATCATCGATTCGACCGACCTTGCCCTCTCACGAACCAACCTGCAATCGACAGCCGACATGGCCGCGCTGGTCGGTGCGGAATCGTTCGACCCCCGGCGCGCACAGTTCGACGGCCAGAACCTCGTTATTCGCCTCACTCACCGCGGAGTTCGTAACGCGGTCAACTCGTTCGTTCGCGAGGCGACCGATGGAGTGAGGCTGCTGTCCGCGATAACGCCGGACGGAGTCACGGCTCAGGTAATTGTTCGGACGAACTGGACACCGCCGCTCGGTTCGCTGTTTTTTCCGGCGTCGATTCCGATCGAGGCGTCAGCCTCCGCGCGCATCGTCTTCGGGGGTTGACGGGGTGGGCGGTAGTCTGGGCATCTCATGATTTCCTTGGATGTCTCTGACCGCATCGCGGCGCTCCGTTCGTCGTTCGCGGACATCGTCAGCGTGGTCGACCTGCCGACGTTGGCGATTCGCATCAGCGAGTTGTCGGAAAAGGCGGGCGCAACCGATTTGTGGGACGATCAGGCGTCCGCACAAGCGGTGACGAGTGCACTGTCCCACGCGCAGACCCAGCGCGACCGGGTGAACGAAATCCAACGGCGCCTCGACGACCTCGACGTTCTGCTCGACATGGCGAAAGAGGCGGGTGACGACGAGTCGGCCACCGAGGTGTTGGCGGAAATCGCCGGGCTCGAAAAGGTCATCGGTGAGATGGAGGTGCAAACCCTCCTCGACGGCGAATACGACGCGCTGCCGGCCATCGTCACGATTCGGTCCGGTGCCGGCGGTGTGGACGCGGCCGATTTCGCCGAAATGCTGTTGCGCATGTATCTGCGTTGGGCCGAGCAACACAAGTTCGCGGTGCACGTTCTGGACACCTCGTATGCCGAAGAGGCGGGAATCAAAAGCGCGACGTTCGAAGTTGATGCACCGTTTGCGTTCGGCACGCTGTCCGTCGAAGCGGGAACGCACCGACTCGTCCGAATGAGCCCGTTCAATTCCGCGGGCAAGCGCCAAACCTCGTTCGCCGCCGTCGAAGTCGTGCCGCTGCTCGCCGCGACCGAAGTTATCGACATCCCCGACTCGGATATTCGGGTCGACGTCTTCCGGTCCTCTGGTCCGGGCGGACAGTCGGTCAACACGACCGACTCGGCGGTACGCATCACGCACCTTCCGACCGGAACAGTGGTGTCCTGCCAAAACGAGAAGAGCCAGATTCAAAATCGCGCCGCCGCGATGCGGGTGCTGCAGAGCCGCCTGCTGCTGATCCAGAAAGAAGACGAAGCGAAAAAGAAGAAAGAGCTCGCGGGTGTGATCACGGCGTCGTGGGGTGACCAGATGCGCTCGTACGTGCTCGCACCGTATCAAATGGTGAAAGACCTTCGCACGAACCACGAAGTCAACAGCCCGCAGGCGGTATTCGACGGCGATCTGGATGGCTTCATCGCGGCGGGCATCCGGCACCGCAAACAAAAGACGGATTAGCAGTTTGAGTGTCGCTCCGAGTGAGCGCCCGCCTCACGCCTAGGGTTATCACGATGATTCGTTTTGAAACCGTGTCGAAGGTGTACCGTTCGGGAAACCGACCGGCTCTCCATGAGGCGACGCTGGAAGTCAAGCCCGGCGAGTTTGTCTTTCTCGTCGGTGCGTCGGGCAGCGGCAAGTCGTCTTTTCTGCGGTTGATTCTGCGCGAAGAGCGCGCCTCGGCCGGGATGATTCACGTTCTCGGGCAAGACCTCGGGCGCCTGTCGAATCGAAAAGTTCCCGCGTATCGCCGAAACCTCGGTGTGGTTTTCCAAGACTTCCGCTTGTTGCCGACGAAGACCGTCTTCGACAACGTGGCGTTTGCTCTGCGTGTCCTCGGTCAGAGCGAGGCGTATATTCACGACGCGGTCCCCGAAGTACTGGGGCTTGTGGGTTTGGGCAACAAAGAAAACCGACTGCCCCACGAACTGTCGGGCGGGGAACAGCAGCGCGTTGCGATCGCGCGCGCGGTTGTCAACAAACCCGCCATCCTGCTCGCGGATGAACCGACCGGAAACCTCGACCCTTCGACGTCGGCGGGAATCATGGATGTCCTTCGCAACATCAACGCCGCGGGCACAACGGTCCTGATGGCAACCCACGACACAGCCATTGTGAACGACATGAAGCGACGCGTCGTCGAATTGAGTGAAGGTCGAATCATCCGCGACGAGGCCGGTGGTGAATACGTCACTCGCGCCAATCCGATCGTGGACCTGAGCGATTCGCTGCCGACCCGCGCTGACTCGCAACCGATTGCCATCGAGCCCCTCGACTTTGATCCGATACCGGCGTTCGACCCGATGTCGCCGACGAGTGAAGCGATCGACCTCAGTTATTTGGACCGCATCGGGGACGAACCCCTGTGAAACTGAACTTTGTCCTGCTCGAGGCGTGGAACGGTGTGCGGCGAAACGTCTCGATGGTCGTGTCGGTCGTCCTCGTCACCCTCGTGTCGCTGACTTTTGTTGGTTCGGCGGCACTGTTGCAGGCCCAAATCGCCAACATGAAGTCGTACTGGTACGACAAAGCCCAGGTCGCGGTGTATCTCTGCACCCAGTATTCGACCCTGGGCGCGTGCGACCAACAAGAGGTTGGCGCTGAACAAATCGCTGCGGTGGAGGCCCAACTCTCCTCGGCGACGCTCGCGCCGTACATCGACAAGTGGTACTTCGAGAACCACGACGAAGCGTATGCGAACTTCACCGAGCAGTTCGCGGGCAGTCCCGTCGTTGACCTCGTCACCCCCGATCTTCTGCCCCAAACGTTCTGGGTGAACCTCAAAGACCCGACTCAATCGGCTCTCGTCTTCGAATCCGTCGGGGGGATGAGCGGGGTTGAATCCGTCATCGACCAGCGTTCGTATCTCGACGGAATTTTCTCGATGCTCAACGCCGCCAGTCTGACGGCGATCGGCGTGGCGGTGTTGATGCTCATCGCCGCCGCCCTGCTCATCGCCACCACCATTCGATTGTCGGCCTTCTCGCGCCGCCGTGAACTCGCCATCATGCGACTCGTCGGCGCCTCGAACTGGTACATCCAAACCCCGTTCATCCTCGAAGGGGTCGTGGCGGCGACAATCGGGTCTGTACTCGCCTGCGGTGCCATCGCGGGCATCACGGTCTTTTTCGTCGAGGGGTATTTGGCCAGCGCACTGCCTGGCACCGCGTTCATTCAACTAGCTGATGTCTGGTTTGTCTTCCCCGGACTTCTCGCCGCGGGGGCCGTTTTGGCGGCGACGAGCGCCTACATCGCAATTTCCCGTTACCTTCGCGTCTGACCCCGTTGTAAACTGGAGGGCTGGAGTCCGCCGGAAAAACGGAAAGGGGGTGCGACATGCCACGCGAAGAAGGCGAAAAGGTCGTTTCGACGAACCGTAAAGCCCGTCACGATTACCACATCGAAGACACGTACGAATGTGGACTCGCGCTCACCGGTACCGAGGTCAAAGCTCTCCGGCTGGGCAAAGCATCGCTCGTCGACGGTTGGGCGCAAATCGTCGACGGCGAAATGTGGATGGAGTCCGTCCACATTCCCGAATACACCCAGGGCACGTGGACCAATCACGCGACGCGTCGTAAACGCAAGCTGTTGTTGCACCGTTCCGAGATCATCAAGATTTCCCACCGGGTGAAAGATGGCGGCTACACGCTCGTCCCGCTCAAGATCTATTTCAAGGACGGCCGAGCCAAAGTGGAACTGGCCATCGCCAAGGGGAAAAAAGACTATGACAAACGCCAAACCCTGCGCGAAAAGGAAGACAAACGCGAGGCCGAGCGCGCCATGAAGTCCAAGCGACTTCGCGGGGAATAAAGGATGTCCGAGCAGCGTTCTATAGTGGAGACACGCCCGAAAGGGTTTTGATAATTCAACAGTGTGGAATGTGACCCGCCCCCATCTTGGGGATGATCGGTTTCGACAGTGCGTCTAAGCCGGAAAGAAGCGGGTCGAGGATGCAGGGTTATCTCGTAAACGCCCCTTGCAAACCAATAGGTGCCAAAGCTAAGCGCACCGACTTCGCTCTCGCTGCCTAATAAGCCGCCATCGAAGTCCGTCAGACCGAGTTCCGCCTTCGGCTCGGATCCTGGCGCCATTTAGAGGGCTTGCTACGAACCTGTGTGTCAGGGGTTCGCAGGACATTTACTGATACTGGGCTCGTCGACTTAGGTGTTAGTGACAAAGGTCGGGGCCGAGAAAAACGTCTTCACTGACTACACCCGTAGAAGATTCCGACTGTTCGTATTGGACGGGGGTTCAATTCCCCCCATCTCCACCATTTGGCTGGTCACATTCCACTCCGAACCCCCTAGAAATAGGGGGTTCTCTTTTTTTCTCGCAAATAAGCAGGTGAAAAACGGAAAGTTGACTAAAAAAAATTAAATGGACCGCCTTGGCGTCAA
>JBIIFF010000056.1:0-8663 GCA_044237445.1 Microbacteriaceae bacterium
GCAACACTCACCGCAATTACCCAGGATCTTTGCACCCTTCCGGACTGGACACAGGATGTTGTTCGCGAACGAACTAAATGGCTAGTCGATATGTTCGAGCGTCTTTGGGCGATCGAAAATGCCAACGGCCAGGCAATCAAGTTCAGTCAATGGCTTGAAGGCGACAACTAGACCAACGACCCGGCGAGGCTGAAGAGCGGCGACCTTTACATTTACTAAGGCGGTGAGTTTTCGTCGCTGACCGCTAGGGTTGTGACAACAGTTTGCCGAAAGGTTCTTATGTCTCAACGCCGCACTTCTTTCGCCGCCACCGGCATCGCCGCAACAGCGCTCGTACTCGCGGGGTGCGTCCCAGTCGGGGTTCACGTGGGAAGTCCTCAGGGGCTTGGCCTGTGCGGAGCGGACCCGATAACGCTCGGCATCGAACAGAGCGATGCGGGCGACCAGGTGGCGATTGAGTACAACGGACCGTCCGATGTTTCGCTCGTCGCATACCAAGGCGTTTACAGCGACTCGCGGTTTTTCGGCAACAACCCGACGGAGTCACAGATTTTCAATTACCCGTCTTCCGATCAAGAGGCACCATTTGATTACGCCGTGAACGCCATCGATTTTGGGGTTGCGCCGTGGACTTCGACCCCGACTGGCGCTTCAACGGTCTCGGTCGACTATGAAGGTTCCGTTGCGGACCTTCTAGTCAGTTTTGATTACCTCTCGACGGAGCCCTTGGGTACCGGATCCAGTCATGAAAAGGTGCTGCCCGTCACGATTGCGGTTATCTGCGAGGGAGGCTTTACGTCGCGGCTGTTGGAAGACCCGACACTCGATTCGGACCTGGTGATCGACACCGAAGAATTTGACGTTGCCATTGCGCAAGCGTTCTTCCCGAATTTCATGTACACAGACCCGCCGACGGTGACGCGACAGAAGAAAATGCGTGGCGGTGTGAGTGGCCGAATGACGCTTCCGCCTGAAATTGTGGACGCCATGCCGGCCGATTTGTTCACCACAGGTGTGGTAAGTGTGGGTACCTTGTTCCTCGGTGAGTCTGACCCTTACGGGCCCGCGGGAGACGACCTGGAATTTTCATTGAGCGACGCCACCCCCGGAGATCTTTGGGACCTGTGGTATTACGCGTTGTTCCCAGGTGACGAAGACGCACCGGACTTCAACCTCACCGGCGACATTCACGAGGCCGGATGGATACCGTTCGAGTTCACGGGCTCGCCAAAACCCGACGAAGGCTATTACCTCTTCACTTTTACCGTTCAAGACGCCGAAGAGAATCCCGAGATTGTCAAGATGGCGACATCGGTCCTGCAGTATTCGTCCGAGCAAGGTTTGGCTCTCAGTGGGCTGATAGAACCTCCAGCAGATGAGAACATCGCGGTCACTGGCGGCGACCCGAACGTCATCATCTGGGCGGTACTCGGTGGTCTCGTGGTTCTCGCGGCGGTTGTGCTTCGTCCTAAGCGCCGCAAGGTTTAGGGCGCAGGGCCACCGTCCCGACGAACCTTTTCGACAACTAATAACGGTGAGTTTTCGTCGCTGACCGCTAGAGTTGGAAAACCCACCCCGCGAAAGGCACCACTCAATGAATGCACGCAAAAGCCTCGCCGTTTCGGCATTGATCGCCACCACGGTTGCACTGTCAGGCTGTGCGTCGGCCTACCTGCAGGTGGCGAGCCCCGATGGCGTCGGAACCTGTGATTCGGTGCCAGTCACGCTCAGCGTCGAGCAGGACGACGCTGGTGACCAAGTGGAGATTAATTACAACGGACCAACGGACGTGTCTCTTCTGGCTTTCCAGGGTGTCTACAGCGACTCCAGTTTTTGGGGCTCGCTCGAAACTGAGTCATTCATTTTCAATTACCCGCTGGACGATGACACTAGCCCTTATGACTTCGCGATCAATGCTCTCGACATTCAACCTGATCCGTGGACTGTGACCTCGACGGGTCCGTCAACCATGAGCGTCGTGTTTGATGGCTCGGTAAATTCGCTTGTCGATAGTTTTCAATACAACGCCGCCGAATCCGGCGAGGAGTTGGCCATGTTTGACAAGTTGTTGCCCGTGACGATTGCTGTTTTTTGCGAGGCCGACGTTCCGTCAATTTTGGTGCCGGACGTGGCCGTTGATGAGGACGGCGCGATTGACGGCTTCGAGGTTGAAATTGCCCAAGGGCTGTTCCCGAATTTCATGTACGCTGATGCGCCAACGGTTACCCGTCAGACCGCGATGAACCGCGGTGTGAGAGGTCGGATGGTCCTGCCGACGGAAATCATCGACGCGCTCCCCGAGGTCGTCGGGGATGTCCAAGTGAGTGCGTCGTTAGCGTTCCTTGGCGACAGCGACCCCTACGGGCCTGTGACCGAGGATCAACCGTTTTCGCTGACCGACGCGGAGCTGGGCGACATCTGGTTACTCACCCTTGAAGCGACTTTCGTGTCTGATGGGTCGTCACCGTCGTTCGAGATCACCGACTCAGGCTCGTTGGCCGACCCGATGTCGTTCGAGTTCACCGGGGATACCGAGCCGGACGACGGGTATTACCTCTTGATGATGACGGTCTCCGACGACAGCGACACCCCCGAGCATTTGAAGATCGCGTCGTCGGTGGCCTATTATTCGTCGGAACGCGGCTTGACTCTCAGCGGTCTCGACGAGCCCATCGACCTCGAGAACCTCGCCGCCACGGGTGGCGACCCGAACGTCATCATCTGGGCGGTACTCGGTGGTCTCGTCGTTCTCGCCGCGGTTGTGTTGCGGCCGAAGCGTCGTAAGGCTCAGGCCGAGTCGACCATCGACCCGTCCGCGCGAAAAGAATAGGTCGCGTCGACGAATTCCCCGTCGAGTGCTCGGGGTAGCCAGAGGCGCGCGTCCGCCCACATGCGGTCGAATGGAATGGCGTCGATCGGAAACCAGCGCGGGGCGAGCTCGGCGGTGGCAGCCGGTGTGCCCGCCCAGGTGCGCGCGATGAACCCGAACGATCGCTGGCTCCACTCGTCCTTGTCCACAAAGGGGTAGGTGATGTCACTGATGGCGACGAGATCGCGCGCGATGACGACGACGCCCAGTTCTTCCGCGACCTCGCGGACCGCGGCCGCCCGAGCGCTCTCGCCCGACTCGAGTTTTCCGCCCGCGCCGACGAATTTGCCAACGCCGAGGCCTGTCAGTTTCTCGCCCAGCAGGATCTCCGTCACGGTTTGGCCATCGACGCGGCGGTCCCGAACCAGATAAACCACACAGACGTCGTACACGGTCTAACCCTACGGGCGTCTGGCGCGGTAGTGTCGAACAGTTACCACACCTTCGACGCACCCAAGGACTTTCCCATGTCACAATTCGCTGCGCCCGCGTCGCCCCCTGCGCTGGCCGACACACCCCGCTCTATCGCTCTGATCGTGCGCCGCGGCCTCGGCGTTCTCAACCTGGTCATGGCGTTTGCGATCGCGATCGCCTTGACCATCAACATCTCGGACCGTTTGATTCAGGGGATTTTCAACCCTTCACACTATTTCCTGTACTTCACGATTCAGACGTGCATCATCAACATCATCGTTCTGCTGATCGGCGGAATCTTCGCACTGATGCGGACCAACGACCCGCACTGGTATTCGACCGTGAGGGCGAGCGTCGTGTCTTACGCCATCGTCACCGGCGTGATCTACAACCTGCTGTTGTCGGGGTTCCCCTCGGCCGACGGGTACGTGGCGACCTTCTCGTTCCCCGGAGACATGCAACACATCTGGGCTCCGATCTTCATCGCGGTCGAATGGCTGCTCATGCCCGGTCGCACCCGTCTGCGCTGGGGCGTGCTGTGGATCTCGGCCGTCTATCCTCTGGTCTACGTCGTCGTGTCGCTGACGCGCGGGCTTGTCGGTGACGGCTGGTTCCCCTATTTCTTCCTCAACGTCACGGACCGAGGCATCGCCGAGGTGGCCGCCTACAGCGCCGCAATCGCCGCGTTCGTAATCGGGAACACCGCCATCGCGGTTGCCGTCGGGCGCATCCACTCGCGCGTGTTCGTCGGGTTCGGGTTGGATCGCACCGGCATCTAGGGGTTACGTGTCGGTGGTCACCGTTAGCCTCGTGAGCGTTCACCTTGGCCGGAAGGACCACCTTGACCCTGTTTGACAAACCCGAAAACGTCTCGTGCCCGTCGTGCGCGTCGACGAACCCGCTCGAAATTCTCTATGGACTGCCGAGCGACGAGATGCAGCGCGCCGAATTCGAGGGCTCTATCGCCCTGGGTGGTTGCGTGATGCGGGGCGACGACCCCGCGTACCGGTGCCGCGAGTGCGGCCACGAATTCGGCGAGGCCTAAGCCGCGAGGCGCTGTTCGAGAGCGTCCGTGAGCAACGCGATCAGCGCAGCCATCTGCACCGACATGCTCTGTTCGAGTTCGCTGTCGTCGCCATCCAGCGCACGAGCCGCGAGACCCGCTTTGGAATCGATGAGGTCGGCGATGCGCGAGTCGATTGTCTGTGCGGCAATGATGCGCCATGCGGTAACCGGCAGTTCCTGACCGATGCGGTGGACGCGGTCGATCGCCTGCGTTTGCTCGGCGCTCGTCCACGACAGTTCCGAGAGCACCACGTTGGATGCGACCTGCAGGTTGATGCCGACGCCGGCGGCGGTCAGCGAACACACGATGACCGAAACGCTGGGATCGTTGGTGAAGTCGTCAATCGCTTTCGTGCGCGCTTCGGCGGACTGGTTGCCGCGAATCGACGTGGTCGACAATCCCGCTTTCGCGAAATGTTCTTCCACCGCGTCCATCACGTCGACGTGTTTGGCAAAGAACACGACCTTGCCGACGCTGTTCGCGAGTTGCACGGTGTAATCCGCCGCGAGGTTGGCCTTCGCCTGACCGATGCGGCGCACCATCGCGAACACGTTGTCCTGCGCGGTTGAATTCTTGGACTCTTCGACCTCGGAATTCGCGACGAGTCGCACGATATCCGCGTCGATTCCGGTGGGTCGGTCACCACGACCCGCGATGATGCGGTCGTAGCGCTCGAGCAAGCGCTTCATCAGCGCCATCTCGGAATCGCGAATCGACCGGCCGATTTCGTCGTCGAGTTCCACCGGAATGTCGGCGACGCGGCGGGCTGGAATGTCCTTGGCGACGTCGGCCTTGCGGCGACGGACGATTCCCATGTCGATAACGCACTGACGCGCCTCGGGAAAGAACGCACCGTCCGCGGGGGTCAGTTCCAACCCCTCGAGTTTCGCCATCAGTGCCGTCGTCGGTTTGTCGTCGTCGATCCAGCCGAGGAACTTCCAGATCATCCGGAAGTCTTCGACCTCGTTGATGAGAGGAGTTCCCGTCAGCGCGATCATGAGCGGGTTGCCGTGCCGCGCCCGCACCGCGTTCGCGATGCGCTGCACGTGCATCGAGCGCTGCGATTCACGGTTCTTGATGAAGTGCGCCTCGTCCACCACCATGCCGGCGAACCCGAAACGGCTCGCCCATCCCGCGTGACGATCGAGGATGTCGTAGTTGATGATGATGACGTCCGAGAAGGCGTCGAGGTCGTCTCCGTCACCGTGAATGACCGAGGCGACGCGGTGCGGAATCCAGCGGTCGACTTCGCGTTCCCAGTTGCGTTTCACCACGTTGGGGACGACGACGAGTAGGGGGAAAGAATTGGTCGCTTCGGCGGCGAGGAGTGCCTGGGCGGTCTTGCCGAGGCCCGGTTCGTCGGCGAGCAGATAACTGCGGTGGCCTGCCTTGGCGGATTCGACGAAACGCGCCTGATGCCGCATCAGATCCAGGGCGCCGGGAGTCGCGAGCGACTTCGCTTCGGGCAAATCCATACTCGCGGCCTGACCGCCCTGTTCGAACGCGCGGAACAGCGGGTCCAAGAGTTCCCAGTTCTGCAGGCGACCCGTCACGCGCGGGTTCGGCGCATACACGGGCGGAAGGAACGGGTTCGCGAGCTCGGCTCGGCGGACGCTGTGTGGCAGAACCGACTTGCTCGAATCCTCGGAGGACGCGGTGGGCGAATCGTCGATGATGAGGATGTCGTCAATGTCGAGTTCCGCACCGGACGCAAGCAACATGTCGCGCTTGAGTTTCTGGGTCGCCGCCGAAATCGGAGCGTTCGGGTCGAGCAGGGCGCCGAGCGACTGGTCGCGCGCGAGAGCCTTCACCATGATCATGGCGAGGCCGTCGAGACGCTTGTTGATGTCCTCGCGTTCCTTCTGCGGAATCTTTTTGTCCTCGTCGATTCGCTGTTTCTCTTCACGAATGAGCAGGCCCGCCGCGTGAAACTTGGTGCGGTTCGACGCATTCACCTTGCCGTCGCGGTTGACCGCGTTCTCGACCTCGCGCACTGCGCGGGCGAGAATCGGGATGATGCCCTCTTCGTCGAGGGGACGACGACGTTTCGAACGGGTGTTCGTTTTGCTGCGGCCAGTCTGGGCCATTGTTCTCCTTGATTACACACCACCATCGAAGCGGCCGAAGCCCTGAACTGCGAGGGTGAAGAATTTGCCCTGAACTTCGCGGATATGCGGCGGGCGTTGCTTTCAGTTTAGCGCAGAAAAGGTGGAGCGCCCAACGCGATCGAACACTCGGGGGTCAGACTCCCCCGCCGCCACCGCCGCCACCGCCACCGCCGGCGGAGCCTCCCCCACTCGAGCCCCCGGACGATGACGCTGAGGCCGACGAGGCGAACGACGACAGCGAACTGCCGAAGGTCGCCGCGGTGAAGGGCACGGTGCCGAGGTACCAGTCCGGCGATTCGTTGTCGTAGGCGATTTCGAGCACGCGCGACCATTCCTTTTCGCGACCGAGCAAGATCGCCCAGGGAAGGACCAGTTCGTACAGGTGAAGTACGGCTCGAGAGTCAGTGGTGTCTACAGGCTTTCGCAGAGCGCCCTCCGGAGACTGCAGCACGCGCAGGCGGTCGGCTTCGGCAACACGAATGTAGAGGTCGAGTCCGGCGATGTGGTCTCGTGCCTCCGCACCGGTGTCGGTCAGAGGTTTGTTCGCGGACACAATGAAACCCGCGACACCGAGAACGAACCCACCCAAGAGTGTCACCACGGGAATCCAATCCCCCCGATAATCGGCGAGCAAGCCGATGCTCGTGACGAAGGTCACAAACATTGCCGCCATCGTCAGTGCGATGAATACCCCGCGAAGAGGAACCTTTCGGCGAAAGTTCAGGTCGACTAGTCCGGCGGACGCACGTCTTCCGAGCGCGAACACCCGCTGCGAGAGCGACTCTGATGGCGTCGAAACCGTTACACGATCATCAATTTTCGCCTCGCCACCGAACAGCACCGAAACGAATTCTCGGTCGGCGTCGGTTGGTTGCTTGACGAGTTTCACCGCCCACGCCTGCTTGCTGAATCCGGGCGGGTCGAATTCTTCCACCACGATCACGCCCCGTACCGCGAGATTGACCACGTTCGCGGCGAACACCTTGTGGGCCTTCCCCACAAGCGCCGCCGCCGAAGAAAGAGAAACATTGGCGGGCGGACCGTATTCGGCGATGATGGTCGGCCGACCATTCGCGTTGCGGCCGACAGTGAACCGTCGGAAAACGTTCATGGCGAAAATTGCGATGGCGAACAGCGTCGCCGCGGCGTGGAACGGCCACCAGCCGGACGCCCAATAGGACGTGTCGCGCTGGGTAAAAGTGCCAGTTTCGAATTCAATCGCAACCGACAGGGTCTGATAGCTGCCGAGCGAACCGTGAGAAGCGATGACGTTTGTCGCTGCACCTTCGAGCGCGTCGCACGAATTCGGGCTTCCGGGATCGCCCGCGTAACAGGCGACCTGGCCCGTGAACCCCCCGGCTATCGACGCGTCCAGGCGGATGTCTGCGGAAACGCTCCCGAATGTCTGCTGCCACCCGTCCCCGTTGATGTCCCAGTAGAACTCCTGAAAACCGGTCTCGGGGTCGTCGAGGATGACGTTGTGGGCGACATACGACACAACGTAGGTTTGAACGCCATAGACGAATTCACCCTCGGGGACGGCGATGGTGAGAACGGTGAATTCCCCGTCGGATTCGGACTCGAACGGTCGTTCCGTCCCCTCTTCGTCGGTCACCGAGATGTCGCTGAGCTCAAGCGGCGTGCCGAGGTAGCTCTCGGGAATCGCCCGCTTGATACCGCGGTTCTGATCGAAGTCAGGGAAGCGGGCAACAAGCGTTTCTTCGACGGTGAGAACCGACCGGCCCTCCGCGTCTCGCGACAATTCGTACACTCCGTCGAAGCTGTCAAAACTGAAATCGTCGACCGACGCGTGCGCTGCCGACGGGAACAACAATGCGGCGAGCAGGAATAGTGCACCGAGAAACTTCTTCACAGAACCAGCGTACCGCCGACCCAAAGACCGCGACCAGTAGATTCAAACGTTAACGAAAAACTGGGTCAGGATGAAGAACGCTGACCCAGTTTCCCTTTGACACATTACTTTTTTACGTCGACGCGAAGAGCAACTTTTTCTCGGCCACCAAACTTGACGGCAGCGTAAATGATGTTCCCGATTCCTGCAGTCAGGAGCGCGAGCAACACATGTACCCCGACCCCACCGTACTCAGGCTTTTCAAGCATTGCGGCAGATTCGGATCGCGACTTAATCTTGAATCCCTGTACTGCCATATCGTCGATTACGCGCTCCATCTCGTCCGTTGACAAG